>JANYDV010000275.1 GCA_025363505.1 Bacteroidota bacterium | reverse complement strand
CATAAAACGCGAATTTTTTATTGGTGACTCTCCCATTGCAACCTCCGAATTACTATTAAATGGAGTGTCACGCCTACGACATTCAGGTTTATTTACAGATGTATCAGAGCCAACACTTTTCCCCTTAAGCGATTCAACGATAGGAATTGAACTCACCCTTCACGAGACACCCTCGACGGTCATTGATGGTATTCTCGGATATAATCCTGCTCCGACTTTGCGTGACAAATCGTATATAAATGGCTTTCTCGATCTAGCATTTCTAAATATTGGTGGCACAGCGCGGCAAGCAGGGTTTCGTTATCAGCGTCTCAGCCCTACAAGTTCAGAATTGCAATTCCAATATCTCGAACCTTGGATATTCTCGATTCCATTTGATGCTAAGATATTCCTTCATCGCTATGATGAAGACAGTCTCTATGTTGCCACCCACCTCGAAGCAATGCTCTCGTTACATTCATTTAGCTCTATCACACTCAGCGTAGGTGCAGACTATGATATCATTACTCCCGGTGTATTAAAAGTGGTCAGTTCCTCAACAATTGCGAGTGGCACATTACGTTTTATCTTCGATAACCGTGATGATCCTATCGCCAATCACCATGGATACCGAATTATCCTGGGGGGAAGTTACGGAGCGAAGTCACTAACCGACTCGAACAACGTTCAACAATCGGCTGCGATCAGGACACTCGAAGCCGATGCCGAAGGTGCTGTCCCTATTGGTTTGGCTCGCCTTGTGGGCGTGGGTCTGCTCTCGGTAAAGCAAGTACGTTCTATTGCATTGGAACGATCAGATCTGTTTCGAATCGGAGGCATAACTACTCTACGTGGGTATCGCGAAGCAACATTTTTGGCTTCACAATTTGCTATCGGCAAAATCGAACTGCGTTATATGTTGGCATCACGATCATATTTCGGTTTATTTTTGGATGCGGGGGTGCTCGAGCGTGTTGCTACTGCGTCCCTGCCGTCAGCTCAATGGACAGCTGTCGGGTATGGCTTAACATTTCTCTTCGAAACCCCGATTGGCTACGTCCAAGCTGCCGTGGCACTAGCCAGAGGACAAAGCTTCGATCAAGCAGTGCTGCATTTTGGACTGAAGACATCTCTATGATCGCAATAGTCGTACTTTTGTAATCTGATGAACAAGATCACTTGGAAATACGAACGCTCATTTCTCAAAAGCGGCTGCAGTAGAATCGTCGGCATTGACGAAGCGGGGCGTGGTCCGCTTGCGGGTCCGGTCGTTGCAGCGGCTGTTGTCTTTGCACTTGATAAAAAATTGCCGCGCGATTTCTATGGTGCCGATGACTCTAAACAATTATCCGAATCACGACGGGAGGAGTTGTTTGCCTCTATTACCCAAGAAGCCAGTGCCATCGGCATCGGAATCGTTAGCCCGCAAGAGATTGATGATGTTAATATTTTGCAAGCCACAATGCGTGCAATGACGAATGCGGTCAATGCTATTGCTGAAAAGATGGTACCGGAAATACTGCTGGTCGATGGAAATTATTTTCGTACTACACTCAACTATCCTTTTAAAACGATTATTAATGGCGACACGCTTTCCCCAAGTATTGCCGCGGCATCAATCATTGCTAAAGTTACACGCGACCGAATAATGAAAGATCTTCATAACCAGTACCCCGAATATAATTTTCATCGGAATAAAGGCTATGGAACAAAGGAACATCGCGAAGCTATCGAAAGAGTCGGATATTGCCCTATTCATCGTAAGAGCTTTAAATTGAAATCCAAAGGCGTCTGATAAAAAAAACATTTACCTTTGAAGTGCTGAGTCTGATCGTCGTTGGTTCTCTGTGAATTAATCCCGCAATTATTTCGTATGTATCCCTCAATAGAATTAATAGTAGCTCTGGGAAACTGATGTTTAAGAATAAAGCGCTCATACCGATATTTATAGTGGTCTTGGTTGATCTGCTGGGCTTTTCAATCATCCTGCCGTTGTTACCGTTTTATGCATTGCAATTTAATTTGAGCCCGGAAATGATTGGGCTGCTGACCTCGGTCTATTCAGTCTGTCAGTTTGTCGCGGCACCGTTGCTTGGGTCGCTCTCCGATCGTTATGGACGTCGTCCCGTGCTAATATACTCACAGATCGGTTCGATGGTTGGGTTTATTCTCCTGGGTATGGCAACTTCTGTATGGGGTATTATACTCTCTCGGTTTGTTGATGGCATTAGTGGCGGAAATATCACCATCGCCTCGGCATACGTCGCTGACGTTACCGAACCGAAAGATCGGGCAAGCGCAATGGGATTGATTGGAGTAGCTTTCGGCATGGGGTTCCTTTTCGGACCACTTCTTGGTGGCGAGCTTTATGCACGATGGGGAGCACCGGCTCCGGCTATTGCAGCAGCATCATTGTCACTCTTGAGTATTATTCTTTCAATTGTCTATCTCAAAGAACCAACCGTCCATCGCGTCGCAGAAACGAAACGTGGTCTTGGGCTTTATAAAGAAGCTATCAATTACTTTAGGATTCGTGATCTTCGCACTATGCTGTTGATCTTTTTCTTTTTTGCATTACCATTCTCATTATATGTTTCGATGTTCTCGCTCTTTGCGCATATCGAACTAAAATTTAGTGAACGCGAAGTGGGATACTTCCTTGCCTATATTGGATTTCTGGGCATTATTTGGCAGGGTGGTGTTATTCGTCCGTTAGTAAAAAAATATGGAGAGTCCTCGTTATTAAAATTTGGTTTGATGGGTATGATTATCGGATTTATCGGCATCGCACTTGCACGTTCATGGGTTGAGCTTGCTGTAGTCGCGGTATTTTTCTCATTTGGTACCGGCGTGACGAGGGTTGTTCTTTCAAGCTTGGTATCGCAAATAGCACCGCCGGACAAAAAAGGCGGAGTCATCGGCGTTTCGACAAGTATCGAAAGTTTTACACGCATCCTTGGACCGATCCTCGGCGGGTGGATTATCGGCTCGATCCATCCCGATTTTATTGGATGGGCAGGAGCAGCGATGGCGGCAATAGGGCTCTGGCTTGCTTTTAGAGTACAAAAAAACTTTAAGACGCTCGAACCGGAATTGATTATTGATTAAATATCCGCACGTTATTTTTTCTCGACCTGTGCCACAGCATATGCCGCGACCCCCTCTTCTCTTCCAACGAAACCAATGCGCTCGCTGGTGGTTGCTTTGATCGATACTTGGGCAATATTGAGTCCTAAGACACTGGCAATATTTTCACGCATTCCATCAATATGATCTCGAAGTTTTGGTCGTTCGAGCACTATTGTGGAGTCGATATTAATAATCGTTACGTCGTGAGAAGCGATTATCGCACCAACTTCGCGAAGCAACTCAAGACTATTGGCATTCTTATATTTTGGATCGGTGTCGGAGAAGTGTTTGCCAATATCTCCTAGAGCAAGCGTACCAAGGAGTGCATCCATTATTGCATGTAACAATACATCACCATCAGAATGTGCCACAGTACCAAGTAGTGCATCAGGGAAAAGCACACCGCCTAATATCAGGCTTTCACTCGGTGCGAGGCGATGAATATCGTAACCAAAGCCGATCATCGTATTATTATGCTTCGGCTTCGGCAGTGAACTCCATCAATTCTTCGGTAAAATCTTTTTTACAATTAGGACATTTTAGATATTTACCAAGCTTACGGCTTGCTTTGCGTACCATCCAATGATTTGCACACGATGGGCATGCCTGATTTAATACTTCGTCATTGCTCAAGAAATCACAATCGGGGTAGCGCGAACAACCGTAGAATGTACTGTTACGTTTGCCACCTTTGCGTTTGACGACGTCGCCTTCGTTACACTTCGGACACTTAATGCCGCTTGGCACCGAACGAGTATATTTACATTTTGGATAAGCACTGCAGCCGATAAACTTTCCGTAACGGCTCGCTCGAATTAACAATTCGCCTTCATGACAATCCGGACAAACTTCTCCCGTTTTTTCAGGGATCGGTTTGTTAAGGGATTTGATAGACGTTTTTTTGGCGCAATTTGCGCATTCGATAAACATACCGAACCAACCTTGTTTAAGTTCGGTGTTGGTTGATTGGCATGCAGGGCACACTTGTTTCGGCAATTCTTCTACCAGACGCTCTTCGACTTGATCCAGCACTGCCTTGAATGGTATATAGAAATCACTCATTACACTGCTGTACGTGCGCTCATTAGCCGCGATCGTATCAAGCTCGGTTTCCATTCTCGCAGTAAAATCGACGTTGAATATTTCCGGAAAGCTCTTGATAAGGATATGATTGACTCGCTTACCAAGATCGGTCGGTGCAAGGCGGCGGTCAAGCGAATCAACATACAATCGCTCTTGAATCGTCCCTACGATTGATGCGTAGGTTGATGGTCGTCCAATGCCGAGTGATTCAAGTTCTTTGACGAGCGTACTTTCCGAAAATCTTGGTGGTGCTTTTGTTTGCGCCGATCGAAGATTCGGAATATCTATTTGTGCTGATTGGTTTTCAGTGATCCCCGATGGAAGACGACGGTTCTCATCATCTTCAGTGGTCTTCTCATTCTCTTTGTCTTCGCTATCATCCAATAACTGGAGATAGCCTCTAAATTTCAGGACCGACCCTGATGCACGAAAACGGAATATACTCCCCGGTGCTTTATCTGACTCGATCTCAACGGTGGTCTGGTCAAACACTGCCGGAGCCATCTGGCTGGCTACTAAGCGCTCCCAGATCAACTCATACAATGCTGCGAGATCTTTGTCTTGTGCTTCGAGATGTTTCCTAACGCTCTTTGGTGTCAGATTGACATCGGTTGGTCGAATGGCTTCGTGAGCTTCTTGTGCGTTTTTGCTCTTCGCCTGTTTGCGCTCGGCACCGACATATTCCTCGCCATAACTGCTTTTGATAAAATTCACTGCGTTGGCACGTGCCTCATCGGAGATTCGGGTCGAATCAGTACGCATATAGGTAATCAAACCGGTTAGTCCGTCTTCAAGCTCAATACCTTCATAGAGCTTTTGGGCAAGGCGCATCGTCTTACGGGGATTAAAACGTAAGCGTGAGCTTGCAGCAGTTTGAAGCGAACTGGTAATGAACGGCGGTGGTGAGTTGCGACGTACTTCACGCTTTGCTACCGAATCAATATGATATGCGCGTTTAGCTACTTCGGCGGCATAGCCTTTGGCTGTTGTTTCATCACCAATAAAACGTGCACGAAGTTCTTCGCTAAGGTCTTGTAAACTTCCTTCAGGATTTTTGAATTCAATCTCATCGACAGAGATGAGTCGGGCGGTGATCGGGAATTCCGTTGTCGGTGTCGTAAAATCAGCCCAAAGATTCCAATAAGCAATCGGTTGGAAACGATCAATCGCGGCTTCGCGCTCGCAGATCAATCGCAAAGCCACCGTTTGCACCCGACCAGCTGATAACGATTCGCTTTTCTCGCCAACAAAAGCTTTCCAAAGAATCGGTGATACCTGATAACCGATAATACGGTCCATTACACGTCGGGCTTGTTGTGCCTCGAAAAGAGAACGATCGACATCACGCGGGTGCTTCATCGCTTCTTGAATACCGGCTTTTGTAATCTCGGTAAAAAGTACGCGCTTTGGTTTGAGGTTCTCGTTTTTCTTGGTTATCTCGGTCAGGATATGAAACGCGATGGCTTCGCCTTCGCGATCAGGATCGGTCGCGAGAAAGACTTCTTTTGCCGAAGCCGAAAGCTTCTTTAGTTTGTCAAGAATATCCTTCTTGCCTTTTACGGTGACATACTGCGGCTCGAAGGCGTTATCGACATCAACACCGAGTTTGGATTTCGGCAAATCTTTGATATGCCCAACCGAGGCTTCGACTTGAAAGCCGGAGCCTAAATACTTATTGATGGTCTTCGCCTTCGAAGGCGATTCAACAATGACTAATGATTTTGCCATGCTATTATAACACAATTCGTCTCCCGAACGGGAAACATCCATAAAATACGAAGCGCGAGCATTACGATTCGTAAGCGCTCGCGCAAGCTCCTCTGTATAAATATACGAACGATCTACTGCACCCTATCGGTAAGCGACAGCATCATTCGGCTGCCCATTCTCGAAGAATCGTTAAAATCGAAGATCATTGATGCCGCTAAGTCACGGACATCTACCAAAGAAACATTCTGCGCACCGACTAACCAGAGCCGGTCAAGCAATAATTCCAATTCTGTATCCTTCATCAGCCCAAGCTCGCGAAGCTGAAGCAAATACCCACGTGCATCGGGGGCAAGGATAGCCAGTTCAAGCTCATGATAAACCCTAAAAGGGGCTCGTCCTTTAGTCTCAAAAGACTTTTGTGCGGCAACGGGCGTGAGCTCAGCCTGCATACCCGTAACCATAATCTTGTCAACCAGCCATGTAAACGCGGTCGAGACTTCGCTCTCGCTATAGCCTCTGGCGGTCAATTTTCTGAGATCGATATCAGCCAGCAATTTATTGCGCCTCATCTCACCAACGAGATATAATACGATCTCCATTACACGCCCAACTCCTTCAGAGTTTTTGGCATTCGCACCCTCAGTTTTCATTCAGAAAAGGTTTTATCAATTATTCGATAAGATGCTGTTTTGTTAGTAACGTTAAAAAATAACGCTCCCTGCGTTGCATTCGTTTCTTCTCTGTGGCGAGCTTATCATTATAGCCCGCAAGATGCAACATACCGTGAATGACAAGACGAGCCAGTTCGTTCCGACTGACCAACTTAAAGCGTAGGGCATTTTCTTGTGCCCGCTCAAGACTGATATATAATTCAGCACTCAGCATATGGGCAGATTGGTCTATCTCAAAGGTCAGAATATCGGTATAATAATCGTGATTAAGCGCTTTGATGTTTAGCTCACGAAGCTCTTCGTCGGATTGGAGGATCACATTAAGAGTGCATTTTTTGACCTGGTCAAGCTCCTTAATTAAGACTTGCTCTGCACTAAATTTTAGCATTGGCTCAAGTTTCTTCCACGATGGTTCAAGCTTTTTTACAGCATCGGTGGCAAAAAGATGAAAAGCAAACTTCATTGATCTTGATTATTGGCGAGGAACACCAATACTACTCAAACTTCTTTCCGCCTTCGGTAAAGACCTTGAGCGCTATCGCCGCACGAAGCTCATCGCTTGTCAGCTTGGCAAATTCGCGTGAAGCAATAGAACGTGAGATATTACTATAGACTTGGAGCACACCGGTCGAGCTGACGGTAACAATCGTAATCTTGCCTGCTCCGGCTTTGGCGATGAATGCGGCTTCGCGTGTCGCCTCAGAGATATGTACCTCTTCAACTGCCGATAGCTCTACTATTCCGAGTGCCGAATTGATCTGTACCGTCGGGGTTTTGCCTCGCGGCTCGGCAAATATAAGTTGAACCAGCGGCAATTCGCCGGACTTCTTCTTCGACCCTGCCCCGAACACAAATACCGAAGACGAAGCATTCACAACGCCTTCAAGCACCTCGGCAACAGCCTCTATGACTTTCTTACGAAATAGCATTTATGCAAAGTTACGAAAGAGAAAGACGAAAGTATCAAAATACATTGTTTATACAAATCATGGAATCAACCTCAAATCCATTTGAAGGGGCTCCGATTTCACAATTCTAATTTTTTTTGCATCTGGATGAGTCGGGTTAATAAGATAGTTGTGCTCTTGAGGCACAATTACAGATGGAATTTTCAAGACTAAAGCATTTTTAGACCGAATAAATTTATCCCCAATTTTTTGCGTTGAAGGGGGAAAGGGGCAATTATGCCATTCAATTGGTAACTTTGGAATCAGCAATCTTTTAGGTAAAATACTTTCATCAATTTTTAAATGTAGCAATATAAGATCCCGAGGAAAATGAGCCGGTTGGGTATGTACAAGAAATTCCAATACGCATAAAGAGATCGACCCAGCAGTGTAAATCATTGGGATATCAACTGAATTCCATCTTCCACCATACAGTTTCGCCCCCTCCCCTGAAAGATCCTTTCGAAACTCCCATTTGCATATTCGGAAAACGATCATGCAAAAATACCGTGCTCCATTCTATGTAATTCAGATGAGACTATATGTATTCCTGCTGAAGTATCTAGAAAACTGGAAGGTACCTTGCCGCCAAATGCGACATTTGAACTTTTCAACCATTGGATAAATTTTGTATGATCTCCAAAAACTTTGTCCCCAAGTTTAACAAGTGCTTCTATTTCAATTATCCTTTCAGCTTGAGGCATTCTAAACGCTACTTTCTTTTTAACATGTCTTTGAATTGTTCGTTCAGAAAGATGGATATATCTTGACCAATCCCCGAGACTTAAACCAGTTCGTTTCACAATACTATTCAAACGATTCGAAGGAACACCCTTTCTTGCCATAGCAATTTGTTGATAGAATGTCACGCTATTAGGGTAGCTCTTGGATAAAGACACTACACGCGTTGCCGAAGTATGCTGAATAGTATTACCGCGATTTTTATTAGAATGGATGTTAGGTTGTTTTATCGCTTGTGCCATTTGTCGTATTATTTTAGACAATTGTCATCATTAGAAACACTATACGACTCGGCAATGGTTCACCCCTTCTCCGGGCGCATTGCCGGAAACAGG
>JANYDV010000240.1 GCA_025363505.1 Bacteroidota bacterium | reverse complement strand
TCGGCATTTTTAATCGCATCAACATTCCAATGATCACGCCACAACAGCACTTCATAATCCCCTTCGGGAATGTCGGTTATTTCAAAACCGCCGGTTGAATCGGTTACTGCATAATAGGGGTTCTCGGCAACGAACAAATATCCTTTCATCCATGGATGCACATCGCAACCGATCGAGAGTAAGCCCGCTGTAGTAATCTTCACTTCATGCGCCGGTCCGCCCACAGGTTGCGCTTCATTCATGATGTTCTCACTGCCTTTTGTAATGTGATAGTTGTGTATCACTCCGTCAGAATTTGAAACGATGAGCGATGCACCAACCGGGAGCGCCTGAATATGAGGCAAAAATTCGCAGTGATGTTGATCGAGTGTATATCTTGCACCGGAGAATGCTTTGCCTTCCTTCACTTTTTCGAGATAAACTACACACCCACCAAGAACATTTGTCAGTGTCGGCAAAGCCCTGTTTGGGTGCGAAGCGCCACAGACATCCTGATCTTTTTGTGTTTCGATGAGTGTTGTTGTCGGCATCGCACCGACGTACTTGACAGTCCCCTTGATACTACCGCCATCAACAACGGCAATAGTTTTATATCCCGAGACATACGGACTATCATCTTCAGTTTTCTTTGTGCAAGAAACAAGAGATATAATCACCAGCAGTGCGGAGATATATTTTATAGTCATAGTATAATCCTTAATACACAAAAGCCCCGTTCTAACAACGGGGCTTTGTGATTGAATTCTATTAATGAGCGATATTATTTTGCGGCAAGTTTTTTACCGGTTTTCTTATCGATCTTCAGTGATTGCTTCGCATTCTTTTGCGGCGGAGCTTGCGCCGGAGTCATCGTAGCAGGTTTTGCCAACATCATATCGGCATTCGGCATGATAGCACGAGCCATCGAACCTTCATAATCACCATTTGGTAAGACATATTTGTCAACGCCATTAATCGTGGCATACGCTGAGGGCGAAGCAACAATGTCGGTACCAATTGAGTGTAAATATTCTTTTACTGCTTCGATCTGCATTGATATATTTCCACCCAAGATCTCAGGATCGGCAGGGGCAGGCTTGCCACTACTCCACCAGAAACCGGTCATCGGGGTACCCGGCATTACCGAATCAGGACGAGCAAGCCAATGCCCAACCCAATCAGGGCGCATACGTTTTTTCACGTTCAAGAGATTTGGTGCTTTTGCACCATCAGCACCTTGCGTGCCGATCGAGTGGCACGATACGCATTTGAGTTTATCAACAAGTGCTTTACCATACGGCACAAGCGAATTATTGACAGGATACTCATAATTAGTCATTACTAACTGACGCTTATGCATCGAAAGGAAATAATTCGTCGCTTTCGAAATATCGACATCGCTAAATCCGTAGCTCGGCATTCTCATCTTGACCAACGGACGAATCTTGAATGGTCCTTGTAAGAACTGATGGAGCCACTGTTCTTGAACTCGGCTACCTTCGGGTCCCAAATATGGCGGTGCAAAATATGCGATGTTTTGATCGCCGCCAAATTTATCATTCACAAATTTTGCGACATAACCGCCGCCCGATTCGATCTTATGACAGCCCACGCAATTATTCCAATGCGCGAACAAGCGTCCATCGTTCAAACCACTCTGAATAGGATCGCTTTTGAGATCGCCATAACCCGCTGCAACAAACGCTCCTTTTTGTGAGCGTAAAAATACCGAAAGTGCGTATGCTTCATCGGTGCTCATCTGGAAGTTCGGCATTTTCTGCGCCAGACGATCAGTCGCATAGACACGCGAGTTCATCATCTTTCCGACGGTCCAAGTAAACCAATCTTGATTATCATGGACTGCGTGCTCGTCAATCTGTCCGAGTTCAAGACCTGCTTTCGCAAATTTCTTTCTCCAAGATCCTAAGACTTCGCCATCAACATCACCATAGGAAAGTTCGCCCGGTGTCTTACGTCCGAATGTTGTAAGCGCAACCGATACTCTTGCCTCGCCTTCCATACCCTTTATTTCATGGCAACCAAAGCAACCATAGCCACGCACAAGCGACTCACCTTTTTTGATAAGATCACTACTGGTAATATCACCACTGAGTGATGATTTGACCGAGTCATTGCTTCCGGTATGTGACATAACATAGGTTGTCAGATCAGAGGCTTCCTGGTCGCTCAGACGAAGTGACGGCATTCTCGAATGCGCCTGATAATTCTTCGGATTTTTCAACCAATCAAACAGCCATTCCGCAGTAACTTTCGATCCTTCTTTATTGAGGTCAGGACCAAAGCTGTTGCTTTCCTTGACACGCGAATCAGCGTTGTACTCATCAATTGCATGACAGGCTACACAACCCGCATCAAAAAATGTCTGCTTGCCACGAGCAAGATCTCCGCCACCGC
>JANYDV010000233.1 GCA_025363505.1 Bacteroidota bacterium | reverse complement strand
CACGAGTAATTCCTTGCCGAGGTCTTGCAAAAGAGGGTCTTATGGTAATTCTTCTTATTCGTGTTTCATTTTCTTGAGCGACTCGTTGTAACTCTACGTTTTGGTTTGTGGCATTGACTACAGCTCGATAATATTCTTGGTTAGAATTTTGAATCTCCATAAGGACATTTGTCTGACGCTTAGTTTCATTCGCAATAACCTCAAGACGTTCGATTGTCGCAGATTGGTTTTGGATCAATGCTCTTTGTTCTGCATCATCTTTTGTTAATTGACGATAAGCATAGGACGCAGCTTTCTTTGCAAAATAGACAGCAAACCCACCAAGAATGATTGCGGCTAGTTCAGTCCAATCGTTCAGCAAAAAAGGTGGTAATATTTGATTTAATATTGACATCAAAATATATGCAATTAATGTCATAATAATCCCATCTAAAAAAAGGCAGTCTTTCGACTGCCTTCCATTTTTTGATCTCTTAGTACATTCCGTCCATACCGCCGCCGCCTGGGTGGGCTGGCATTGCAGGGGATGCTTCTTTTTTCTCGACGATGGTTGCTTCGGTCGTCAAGAGCAGTGATGCGACCGATGCCGCGTTTTGCAGTGCAGAGCGTGTTACTTTTGTTGGGTCGATTACGCCCGACTTAATCAAGTTTTCATACTCTTCGGTTGCTGCATTGAAGCCGTAATCATCAGTGCCTTCTTTGACTTTGTTGACGATAACCGAACCTTCGAGTCCGGCATTGGCAACGATCTGACGAAGCGGTTCTTCGAGTGCACGACGAACGATCTCGATGCCGGTTCTGACATCGTCATTCGTCTGCTTTTTGATGAAAGCAGGTGTCAAGCCTGCGAGTGCGCGAATAAGCGCAACCCCACCGCCGGGCACAATACCTTCTTCAACAGCAGCGCGTGTTGCATGCAGAGCATCTTCGACGCGAGCTTTTTTCTCTTTCATTTCGATTTCGGTAGAAGCACCAATCTTAATGACTGCTACGCCGCCTGAAAGTTTTGCCAAACGCTCTTGCAATTTTTCTTTATCATAATCGCTCGTTGTTTTTTCGATCTGCGATTTGATTTCATTGATGCGGCGCTTAATATCATCTTTCGTGCCAACACCTTCGACGATCGTCGTGTTATCTTTGTCGATCGTGATACGGCTTGCAGTGCCGAGTGAGTCGAGCGCCGTGTTATCGAGCTTGAATCCTTTTTCTTCGCTGATCACTGTGCCGCCTGTAAGAACAGCAATATCTTCGAGCATCGCTTTGCGGCGATCACCAAAGCCCGGAGCTTTAACAGCTGCGATCTTGAGTGTACCACGAAGTTTGTTTACGACCAGTGTTGCAAGTGCTTCGCCTTCGAGATCTTCAGCGATAATCAGCATCTGACGACCTGCCTGTGCGACCTTTTCCAAGATCGGAAGCAAATCTTTCATCGTGCTGATCTTCTTGTCATGAATCAAGATATACGGGTTTTCGAGAACCGTTTCCATTGTATCAGGATCGGTCACGAAATATGGCGAGAGATAACCACGATCGAATTGCATACCTTCGACAACCGTGAGTTCGGTCTCGATGCCTTTTGCTTCTTCGACGGTGATCACACCATCTTTACCAACTTTTTCCATCGCTTCAGCTATCAATGCGCCGATTGATGGATCGTTGTTTGCGCTGATCGAACCGACTTGCGCAATTTCTTTCTTGCCAGAAATAGGACGTGAAAGTTTTTTCAATTCTTCGACAACGCTCACGACGGCGAGGTCGATACCGCGTTTGAGATCCATCGGGTTTGCGCCTGCAGTTACGTTGCGCAAGCCTTCGCGAACGATAGCCTGTGCAAGTACGGTTGCGGTAGTTGTTCCGTCACCGGCGATATCGCTGGTCTTCGAAGCAACTTCACGAACCATCTGTGCGCCCATGTTTTCGATTGGGTCTTCGAGTTCGATTTCTTTTGCAACGGTTACACCGTCTT
This sequence comes from Bacteroidota bacterium, assembly GCA_025363505.1. Lineage (GTDB taxonomy): Bacteria > Bacteroidota > Ignavibacteria > Palsa-1295 > Palsa-1295 > JAFDZW01. Next base: position 1,375 of record JANYDV010000233.1, on the reverse strand, counting down.
TAGTGATATTCGGTGCGCCGAATTTTTTATCGATAACAACGTTGCGACCTTTTGGTCCGAGCGTTACCTTAACTGCGTCAGCAAGCTGATCAACTCCGCGCTTGAGTTTTGCGCGAGCGTCACCTTCAAATGTTATAATCTTAGATGCCATGGTAATTTTTTCCTTATAAATAAAATTTGTGTTAAGAGTCGATAGTGTGAGAGTCGTTAGTGGCTAGTCTTTAGTCGTTAGCATCAATGCTGAGACTTTGACTTTGCTAAAAACTGACGACCGAAGACTAAAGACTTATTTCTTTCCTTTGCCAACGATAGCAAATACATCGGACTCGCGCATAATAAGCAAGTCTTCGCCATCAACTACGATCTCAGTACCGCTATACTTGCCATAGAGCACAGTATCGCCGACTTTGACGCCCATCGCAATGAGTTTGCCGGCATCATCGTGCTTCCCGGCTCCGATAGCAAGAACCTCGCCCTGCTGTGGCTTTTCTTTGGCTGTATCGGGCAAAAATAGCCCGCTTTTTGTAGTTTCCTCTGCCGCCGCAGCGCGGACGATCAGACGATCATGAAGTGGTGTTAAGTTCATAAGTTGTTGATTATTAATGAATTAAAAATTAAAATTGTGAAACAGGTCGTTTCTTGTATGGGTGCTACGATGTTAGCACTCATAGGTTTCGAGTGCTAAGAACAGCGGAGGATTGGAGGGAGTTTCCATTGCCGGCGCAAGCTTTTTAGGAAACACATTGTATTTTAGTCCGAAGGACGACTGAAGTATAAACATGGGTTTTAACCCATGTCGGAGCTACCCAAGAATGCACGGGGCTGAAGTCTAAATATGGGTTTTAAAAGATTTCTCTCGGTTCTTTGTGCTGAATATAATATGGATATGGTTTGCAATTAACGAAGGTCGCATTGACAAATATACGAATGAGTCTAGGCACTTTCATTCGTGCGGCAGTCTTTACTAGTTGAAAGAGTGATTGCTTGGGAATGCTTTATTTAAACAGAGTAATTCGAATATGGGAGTCGGATTGTGGTGGCAATTTCTTTATAGATAATTCATCGCGGTATGAACCGCTTCCCGGTGCAGATGTTTGACTGGTACTGCTTCTAAAGTAAATTGAGTCAAGTTGTGTCATAATTAATGGGGCATTCAAATCTATAACAAATGAGTCTTGAATGTTTGTGGGTATAAAAATCGATCGAAGAACAATGGCGACATTAATTCCTGAACTGTTACTCCCAACTCTAGATGAATGCCGGTTCATATAACCTTGACCATTTGAAGCATTCAAAATCAACCGGTAACTACTATCAATATCTCTTTGAAGCCTTATAGAGCAGTCGGCACCATAATATGTTTGATAATAGTATG
>JANYDV010000196.1 GCA_025363505.1 Bacteroidota bacterium | reverse complement strand
ATTGCCCGATCAATGCTTTGTAATCAGCCACGGTGAGTGTCCCCCCAATTTCTTCCGGCATTGACATTTCCACCTTCAGCAACCAGCCGTCACCATACGGATCTTTATTAACCGATTCAGGGGCGTCATTGATCGCAATATTCACTTCAATGATCTTTCCTGAAACAGGTGAATAAATATCACTGACCGTTTTAACTGCTTCTACAGAACCAACCGAGTCACCGGCATTGACAGTTTTACCGGAATCAATATCCAGAAAAATGACATCGCCGAGTTCACCTTGTGCAAAATCGGTAATACCGATAGTCGCAACATTGCCATCAACTTTTATCCACTCGTGTTCTTTTGTATAGGTAAGGGTATCAGGAAAATTCATTATCGTAAAAATAAGTTAATGATTAGTACTTTACCTTTGTCCAATCAAAGGTCTCTAAAAATTTTGTATCAAACTGCCCGGCACGGAATTGCTCGTCGCGCATCAATGCTCGGTGAAATGGTATCGTTGTTTTAATACCTTCGATCACAAACTCATCAAGTGCTGATTTCATGCGATCGATTGCTTCCGTCCTATCCGAGCCCCACGCGATCAACTTCCCGACAAGTGAGTCATAATATGGTGGTATGCTATACCCGGCATAGGCGTGAGTATCCAAACGAACTCCATATCCTCCCGGAGCATGGAAACTTGTTATCATACCCGGAGAAGGTCGAAAATCTTTCTCGACATCTTCCGCATTGATACGACATTCGATTGCATGACCATTCGGCTTGCGTTGCTTCTTCGAAATTTTTCCACCAGCAGCAACATGAAGTTGCTGGGCTATCAAATCCAACCCAATAACTTGCTCGGTCACACAATGCTCAACTTGAATGCGGGTATTCATTTCCATAAAGTAGAACTGACCGTTTGCATCGAGTAAGAACTCAATCGTACCGGCACCGACATATCCCACACTCGAAGCACCTTTGACCGACGCTGCGCCCATCTTCTCGCGGATTGCATCAGTGACAACCGGCGATGGCGACTCTTCTAATAACTTTTGATGACGGCGCTGGATAGAACACTCGCGTTCATTGTAATGAACGACATTCCCAAATGTATCGCCGAATACTTGAATCTCAACGTGGCGCGGACCTTCTACAAATTTCTCAATATACACATCACCATTATTAAAAGCATTTGCTGCTTCGGTTTGCGCCATTTGATAATTTGTCTCAAGTTCTGCCTCTTTCGTGACAACCCGCATCCCTCGTCCGCCGCCGCCGGCTACCGCTTTAATGATCACGGGATAACCGATTTCTTTTGCGACATCATACGCCTCGGCAACCGTCGTTACTATGCCCTCCGAACCGGGCACCACCGGGACACCTGCTTTTTTCATCGTCTCCTTGGCACGAGCTTTATCACCCATCGACTGGATCATCTCCGGTGATGGTCCGATAAATGTAAAACCTGATGAGTTACAAATATCAGCAAACTCTGCATTCTCGGCAAGAAAACCATAGCCCGGATGGATAGCCTCGACTCCAGTTAAATGGGCTGCGCTAATGATCTGAGGAATATTCAGATACGACAGTTTTCCTGCCGCCGGACCGATACAAACCGCTTCATCGGCAAAGCGAACATGAAGCGAATGACGATCAGCTTCTGAAAACACAGCGACTGTTTTAATACCAAGTTCGCGACAGCTACGAATAATTCGTAGGGCGATCTCTCCGCGATTGGCTATAAGAATCTTGTGGAACATTATAGTTTTAGTATGGAGTAATCGGTGAGATGTTAATCCAGTTCGATTATAACCAATGTCTGTCCGTATTCAACAGGCTGTCCATTTTCTACGCAAATTTTTACGATCTTCCCTGTAGCATCGCTTTCGATCTCATTCATCAACTTCATCGCTTCGATGATACAAAGTGTTGAACCCGATTCAATACGCTGACCAACCTGAATATATGAATCTGCGTCAGGCGACGGTGCACGATAGATCGTGCCGACGATCGGTGATTTTACTTCATGCATTTTTGCCGAAGTTTCCGGTGCTGCATTTGTTGAAGCGGCAGCAGTCGGAGTTGGAGCACTTTGAGGTGGCGGTGCCGTCATTGGTGCACCATAAGCATACTGCGGAGGTGCAAATTGGATTGGCGAAGCAGGCTCTTTTTGACGAGCCAACCGTATTTGTGTCCCTTCTTCTTCGATCTGCAGTTCGGTCAAGGTCGAGTCATCAAACATCTTGACAACTTTTTCTAAGTAACTCAAGTCCATAGTTTACTCCTTTTCAGTTGATCCTAATATCAATATATTCGTCGTGTGATCTGACTTATTTCTTTACACGTTCCATATACTGCCCGGTACGTGTATCTACTTTTACTTGGTCGCCCTCATTCAAAAAGAGTGGCACGTTTACCATTGCGCCGGTTTCAAGTTTAGCTGGCTTAGTACCGCCGGTCGCGGTATCACCTTTCATACCCGGGTCAGTTTCAATGATCTTCAGGATCACCGCTGCCGGTACCTCTAACGAAATAACTTCCCCATCTTCTGAGAATAAAATATCCGCACTATCAGATTCACGGATATATTTAGAAATATCTCCTACTTTTAACATCGGAACAGTAATCTGCTCATAGGTAGCATTATCCATAAATACAAAATCTTCGCCATCCTTATAGAGAAACTGAAATGGTTTTTTTTCCATACGTACCATATCAACTTCCTCGCCCGAGCGGTAGCGCATCTCTTTGAGATTGCCGGTTCTGAGCGAACGAAGTTTTGCCTGTACAAAAGCGCGAAGGTTGCCCGGTGTCCGATGCTCATATTCCTCGATACGATAAAGCTCTCCGCCGTCCATTCTGAGCACTGAGCCTATACGAAAATCATTTGTACTTGCCATAATTATCTATATAATATGATACTTATTAGTTTTAGCGATATCTCTAGAATTGCAAATTTACGGAAATAACCGACCTGTTTTCCCATTTCCGATCTATTTCGATCTTAGGAGAATCAACTTTCCGACCGTTCGCTCGTTATCGGTGGTAACAGAATAATAATAAACCCCGCTTGCTACAAGAACCCCGATGTCATCCCTGCCATCCCAGATGTGAAACCAATTGCCGCCATAAGGACTCGGATAGACTTCAATATGTCTAACAAGTGTATTATCAACAGCATAGATATTTACATACGATGAGATCGGACGGTAGGGCTTATCCGATGCGAGAATGTTGAGTTTCTCACCATTACCGGAAAGCAAGAATGGTTGAGGAAATACTTTGGTCTCAACATTAGCCAATGAGAATGAAGTATCACAATACGTCTGAACAAAAGCAGAACTGAAGTGGAATATACCGTCTTGACACCCAACCGTTGCATCGGGAGATTCGGAAATATCAGTATTTCTAGTCAGGATATAGGTGTGTGTTTTCGCTCCCGAAACACATTGATATATCGCCATCGAAGCAGGATTGATTGACATCGTTACATCACCACCATTTGAAAGAATATTAACCGGTATAAGATTCGAAGGATACCGTTCAAGATCAGGAAGGAAGTCACTGCCTCTATATCTATGACCACTTTGCATCATTAGTGTCCCGAATCTTTTATATTCGTCACAAAAACTTGATTGTTTTGTTGCTAAGACAGAATCAAATGCCAAAAGAAAATCAGATTTTTTTGTTGAGTACCACTCCCAGACCGTACGGATAATTTTATCGTCAAACCTCTTGGCAAGAAAGCGCATCCAAATACTTTGTCCGTATCCGTGATCACTATCAGCTCGATCAAAAATGAGTTGCAGATTCGGCAGATAATTCGGTAAGTATTGCAAATAATCAGGTATTAATGGTGTGCTTCGCATTTCAAGCCAAACACTGGTCATTTCACGAAAATTAATATCTCTATTGAGTTGACCATAACCGTAATCTCCATATTGTATCAAATGATGAAATTCATGAAATATGGTGAGTCGCGCGGCATCGATACCTTTGGTGGTGTATCTGTCTTCCGAAAAATCTCTATCGATGACAATGTAAGAACGATATTTGGGCAAGCTCGTCGGAGAGTAGTCGAACGGCTGATTTACTGAGATAGTAAGACCATAGACTCCATTACCTTGCTCAATAAGATAGATATGCCACATCGAGTCGGCAAACGTATAGGGTGGTTTTGGATAGCCGAGTGTATCTATTTCAAGTAGGGCAGCTTGGTCGGCATTTAATGCGGCGGCTGCCACATATTCCGACGTCGCGGCATTCTTACCTGTATGATCATAATGAATCATAAATTTCCCGGACACAGAAATAAGAGAGTCCTGCATAACAGGTGCATCTGAAATGCTCAAGGGCTTTCCGGCTTTTATTCGCTGACGAGCTATTACCATTGCCGCCTCAGTACCACAATGATTGTCATCGTTGGCATTGGCTATCTCTTCTAAAATTGTTCGTTTTTGCGCGTAACTTTGTCGTGCATCCTTTATGATCAGGAAAGCAAAAAAAGCCACTATCAAAAGCAGGAGTCGGAAAGAACGAACCGTGTGTAAGAGCACTCTGTTAGTAATAGTAGTTAAATCTATATAATGGAAATCATCGTCGGAGTGTAACAAACGGTATATGATTTTCGTCTATATAAATAGAGGTAAATTTTAAGGCTACGATTATGGCACAAGAAGGAAATTTTTCGAACAGGGTTCAAGACGTTATTCGTCTTTCGCGTGAAGAAGCCATCAGGCTCGGTCATGATTATATCGGTACCGAACATTTGCTACTTGGTATTATCCGCGAAGGCGAAGGGATCGCCGTGAAGATTCTTCGTAATCTTGGCGTTGATTTATACAAAATTAAAAAAGCGGTAGAAGATACCGTTCGTTCCGGCGGAGCAACACTAACCATCGGTAATATTCCACTGACAAAGCAAGCGGAAAAAGTACTGAAGATTACTTATCTCGAAGCAAAGCTGTATAAGAGCGAAGTGATCGGAACTGAGCATTTGCTCTTATCTTTGCTTCGTGATGAAGACAACATTGCCGCCCAGATACTAAATCAATTCAACTGCACCTATGATGGTGTTCGTGCCGAATTAGATAATATTATTTCGGGTCGTGCAACTTCTACGCCAAAACCACAATCAACCGAGAAGAAACCGGATCGCACAAAAACTCCGGTTCTTGATAATTTTGGAAGAGACCTAACCAAACTTGCCGCGGACGATAAACTCGACCCGATCATCGGTCGAGAAAAAGAAATCGAGCGCGTTGCGCAGATTCTCTCGCGTCGAAAAAAGAACAACCCCGTGTTGATCGGTGAGCCAGGCGTCGGTAAAACAGCGATCGCCGAAGGACTTGCGTTGCGGATTGTGCAGAAGAAAGTACCACGTGTACTATTTGATAAGCGCGTAGTCACCCTCGATCTTGCCGCATTGGTAGCAGGCACAAAATATCGTGGTCAGTTCGAAGAAAGAATGAAAGCCGTGATGAACGAGCTTGAAAAAGCCAAAGATGTCATTCTCTTTATAGATGAATTGCATACTATCGTTGGTGCCGGTGGTGCTTCGGGTTCTCTTGATGCATCAAATATGTTCAAGCCTGCGCTTTCTCGTGGTGACATCCAATGCATCGGAGCCACAACCCTTGATGAGTACCGTCAGTTTATTGAAAAAGACGGAGCACTTGATCGTCGTTTTCAAAAAATCCTTGTCGAACCGCCTTCGGTTGATGAGACGATACAGATCTTACAAAATATTGCCCCCAAATACGAAGCACATCATCAAGTACATTATGGTGAAAAAGCTATCGAGACTGCCGTTCGGCTCAGCGATCGCTATATCACAGACCGCTTCTTACCTGACAAAGCAATTGATGTAATGGACGAAGCAGGTTCTCGCGTCCATCTTGCAAACGTTCACGCTCCGAAAGATGTAGAAGAACTTGAGCGTCAGATCGAAGACGTCAAGGTTCAAAAGAATCTTGTTGTCAAAACCCAAAACTTCGAAGAAGCTGCCAAGCTTCGTGATCTGGAGAAGAAACATCAACAAGATCTCGAATCAGCTATCTTGAAGTGGGAAGCCGATCTTGGAACTCAGGTCTATGAAGTATCAGAAGAAGACATCGCAGATGTCGTGGCAATGATGACCGGCATCCCTGTTAACAAAGTTGCCCAAAGCGAGAGCAATAAACTCTTGAAGATGCATGAAGCACTTCGCGGAATGGTAATTGGTCAGGATGAAGCTATCGAAAAACTTTCTAAAGCTATTCGTCGCACACGTGCGGGACTCAAAGATCCGGCTCGTCCGATCGGAAGTTTTATTTTCCTCGGACCCACTGGCGTCGGTAAGACAGAGCTTGCAAAGTCACTTGCTCGTTATCTCTTTGATACCGATGATGCACTTATTCGTGTAGATATGTCGGAGTATATGGAAAAATTTTCTGTATCACGATTGGTTGGTGCGCCTCCGGGGTATGTTGGTTACGAAGAAGGTGGCCAATTAACAGAGAAGGTACGACGTAAACCATATTCAGTTGTGCTTCTTGATGAGATCGAAAAAGCACACCCTGATGTCTTTAACATCCTCTTACAGGTGCTTGATGATGGAGTCTTAACCGACTCCTTAGGTCGTAAAGTTGATTTCAAGAATACGATCATCATTATGACTTCAAACGTGGGGTCGCGTGATATCAAGAAACAACCAAAGATCGGTTTTGGTGAATCATCCAATGCCGATGAATACGGCAGGATGAAAGATCAGATTGACGAATCGCTTAAGCGTCTTTTCAATCCCGAGTTTCTTAATCGTGTAGATGAAACAATCGTCTTCCGCCAATTAGCAAAAGAAGATATTGTGCAGATCATTCAGATCTCACTCAACAAACTTCTTAAGCGTGTCGAACAGATGGGGGTCAAGGTTGAGCTTTCTGAAAAAGCACTTGGTTTTGTTGCCGAACGAGGTTTCGACAAACAATACGGCGCAAGACCGTTACGTCGTGCGATGCAGAAATACATCGAAGATCCGATTGCTGAAGAAATTCTCAAAGGATCGGTCAAAGATGGCTCAACGGTAAAAGTTGACGTAGCCGCTAATGACACCGAGTTGCTATTCCTGATCGAACATAGCGGAGAAGCCAGCCAAATCGTCACTTCACATCCAACTACCATTGAGGATGTGATGAAGGAAGCGGGTATTACACATATTGGAGATGTCGAAGGTGAGAATGTTGATCCGGAGAATGCTGACCCAATCGGAGAAGAAAAAATATAATTCTTAAAAAGAGAGGAAAAAAGCCGCGAATAATTTTCGCGGCTTTTTTTTAAAATAGAATAAGGGATTTACCCTTTCTTTTTCATTTTGGCATGTTGGGTACAATATTTCCCCCCATTGGCAGCATTGCGACTACAGGGCTTGCCTGCTAATGTCGTCGCTTGACATTTTGATGCAGTGACATCTTTTTTTGTCGAGGTTTTTGTAACTTTAGACTTCGTTGTTTTGGGCGCTGTTGGTTCTTTCGTACCGGCAGCCATTACCGTCGATGTAAGGAACAAAATTGCAACGAACGCAATAATTTTTTTCATATAGACAATGTAATTATTGAAGAAAACTGGTTAACACGTTTTTCAAAGATACAACAAAAAAACCTATCATACGAAAAAAGTTAGATTGGCTTATACAGCCAGTACTTCTTTCTCTTTCGTGACGACCACCGCATCAATCTCTTTTACCTTGCCGTCAGTCTTTTTCTGAACATCATCTTCACCCCGTTTGCGCTCATCTTCGGAGAAGTGCTGATCTTTCTCGGCTTTCTTGAGGGTTTCCATTGCATCACGACGGACGTTTCGGATTGAGACTTTCGATTCTTCGCCTAATTTCTTCACCAGCTTTACGATCTCCTTACGGCGATCTTCGGTCAGCGGTGGCATTGGGACACGAATAACGATGCCGTCATTTGACGGGGTCAGTCCAAGATTCGCAGCAATGATCGCTCGCTCGATTGCGCCCATCAAGCCTTTATCCCATGCTTGTATGCTAATTGTGTGCGCATCAGGCACCGTGAGATTCGCCACTTGATTTATTGCCATCGGCGTGCCATAAGCATCAACACGAACAGTATCAAGCAGCGCAGTAGAAGCGCGTCCGGTGCGAATCTTGCTGAGCTCATGTACAAAACTTTCAACCGCTTTCGACATCCTATGCTCGCAGTCAGCTATAATTTCTCTTATGGAAGTCATAATAGATACAGATTAAATATAAAATGTTATCGGTTACATTACAATTTTCGAACCAACGCCTTCTTCGGTTACCGCTCGGAGCAAGTTACCACGTTCGTTCATATTAAACACCACAATCGGCAGTTTGTTTTCCTGACAAAGTGCAATCGCCGTCATATCCATCACACGCAAACCGCGTTGCAACATTTCAGCATAGGTGATCTGAGGAATATGCAGTGCATTCGGATTTTTCTCAGGGTCTGAGTCATAGATACCATTGACTCGAGTGCCTTTGAATACAGCATTCGCATTGATTTCTGAAGCGCGAAGTGCGGCAGCAGTATC
>JANYDV010000195.1 GCA_025363505.1 Bacteroidota bacterium | reverse complement strand
CCAATATTTTCCGCTCGTTGAGAGTCATAGGACGCCCAATAATAACTAATCTGGCTTTACTTGAGAGTAATGCGTCAAGGGCTTCGACCGATGAGGCGTAACGCACTGTAACTTTTGCATTGGGAGTTTGATTATTAAACCCATTTACTAGACTATCAATAACAGGTTTGAGGTTTTCATCTGCAACTAGCTCAAAGGCGCCAGAAGTAGCTGAGTCAGAAACTACCACTTTTCTGTCAGCATTGCCACATGAGCCAATAAAAATTGCACTTATTAAGAAAAGCAAGCGATACTTTGAGGTTAGAATCACGATTATTTTGACGTTTCATGTTTTTTTTTCAATGCCCCAATGGAGGTTGAAATACGGAAAATGCCATAAAGGGCTAGTAGGATTGCCATTACTGTGCGAGGTGCGGAAGGCAGATTGTTCAAGATTGAACTATCAAGAAGCATATACATTCCAATGCCAAATGCAACAATTCCTAACAATAGAAAAAACAATGTAAATATTTTCATAGCTTTCGTATGATTGACTACAAATATAGAAAATGCGCCTGAGTCGGCGCATTTTCTATAAATAGGATTATTCTACTTGCTCAATTTAAATACGATTGAGATAGTTTGCCAAACTGTAACAGGTGTTCCGTTCTGCCGTCCAGGAGTAAAGCGTGCTTTGTAAAAGGCATCTTTTGCGGCTGAGTTAAAGATCTCATTGTCGGTTTTTACAACATCAACTTTCTGTACCTTGCCGTCTTTGCCAATCAATACGTCGCAAGTAACTTTACCTTCAAGATTGGTACGTTTTGCAACCTCCGGATAAACAACTAAGCTTTGAATGTTTTGAACTGGCTTAGGTTCATCAGAAAGATCAATGAATGCATCCTTATCCGGTGTGCTCTCTTCAACAGTCTCCGGAACAGCAACATGTACCTCTCCGCCATTGCCTACCTGGACAGCACCATTCCCACCGTCTCCTGCTGGGGCTTGCTGTGCTGGGATATTATTGAGGTCGGGCATTGTCTGATTAGGTGCTTGCATATCAGGCACTGGTACAGGAATACCGAAAGTTGGTTTTGCAATATCAACCGAGGGAGCGGTCGGTAAAGGCGCTGCCATGTTATTGTCTTCAGTAGAAGGAGGAGGGGCAAGCTCTGCAAGGCTCGAAATTTTACGAACATGCGGTATTTTTTTGTCGTCTTCTTTGGCAATAGCAGTCCAAACAAAATACAAAAGAATAACTAATAAGTGTATTCCAACAGAGACGCTAAAACCACGAAGGGTACTTTTCTTCCCATTCTTTTTCATTTCGATGCCGCCATACATCTCCATACCTTCAAGCGTCAGATCGCCAAGTCCCATATACTGTTTCTCCTATTATGCTTAGAGTGAACCGATAAGTTGATTATCCTTATCATCCATGGTGACTATCGAGAATCGTTTTTCCGTCTGACCAAGCTTTGCTTGGACAAGGTTAAGGTCGTCAATAATGTCGATGAGCTTTTGATATTTTGCTCCACGATCAATTTTGATGAGCGTTGCTGTTTTAGGATTCTGGCGAAGTTGCTTTTCTAATATCTGCTGAACTTCTTTTGTAGTGATCTTAGTAGGGGGTTGATCACCGATATTCCAGAATACTGCATCATCTTTCCTGACACGAAATGTGAGTAGGTTAGACTGAGCAACTTCGACATTTACCTTGCTATCAGGCGGAAGAGATACTTCCATCACCTGTGGTGTGTTGAATGTTGTTGTCAACATAAAGAATGTAAGCAAAAGGAATGCCACGTCGACCATAGGTGTCATATCCATACGGACGCCCACACGTTTTGCGTGTTTTTTCCCTTTTTTACCACCCCCACCGGCTTGTACTACTTCAGCCATAGCGTTTTATAAAGATTGTTCTTGTTGTAAATTTCAATATGCCTTGCATAATTCAATAGGATTATGCATCCACATTATACACTACCTTGATTCTGTAACCAGGTTAAAACGCGTAGCTCCATATTTTTGCATTGAGCGCATAATATCATCTACGTACCCATAGCTGAGTCCTTTGTCAGCGTTAATAGCGTACCTCATTGCAGGATTTTGTAAACGCGTTGCTTTGATCGCTTCTTCCATTTCGGATTTTTTAAGCAAAATCTCTTCGGTCTTTAATAAAGCAGCTTCGTCAAGAGGTTGCCCCGATTTTGGGTCAACGCGATTAAGTTTTCTATAGATCGGTACACGATCTTTCTCATTAGCTATACCATAGTAGATTAGCGTATCGGGTGTGTCGCCGGCATTTACTGTCGATAGTCCAATACTAATTACTGCGATATTAAGATCGGGAAGCTTCATTGTATCAGCTTCAGCGACCGGGAGTACAATTGAAATAGACTGGTTATCTGTCTTGAATTTTGCAGTGAGCATAAAAAATGTCAACAGCAAAAAACCGACGTCCACCATAGGCGTCATATCAAGACGAAAACCGTGTCGTTTTAGTTTAGCTTTTGCCATACAATCGTAATGGAATTAGCTTATGCTTTTTTTGCAATGAAACGAGTTTTTATCGTTTCTAACAGGTTCAACGAAGCTTCATCAATAACATAGGTAAACTTGTCAACCTTGTTAGTGAAAAAGTTATAAAACACAATTGCGATAATAGCAGTAAAGATACCCAAAAAGGTATTATACAAAGCCTCGGAAATTCCGATAGAAAGCTGCGATGCAGCGGCACCACCACCGGAATCGCCAAGTGCAGCAAATGAGGTAATCATACCTTTAACAGTACCAAGCAAACCTACCATCGTGGAGATAGAAGCAAGCGTAGAAAGAATTACCAGGTTCTGCTCCATCAATGGAGTTTCGAGCATTCCAACTTCGTCAAGAGTCTTCTTCACTTCTTCAACTTTTTGCTCTGTCGTTAACATATCATTATGGCTTATAGCCTTGTACCGAGAAATACCTGCACGAAGGATGTTTGCAACACTTCCCTTTTGTTGGTTGCAGAGGTCAAGAGCAGCATCAAGATTGCCTTCGTCAAGATATTTACCAGCATTTTTTAAGAACTGATCAAGATCTTTTTTTCCTTTTGCTTTTGAAAGACTGATAAAACGCTCCACAATAAACGAGAAAGCCATAATTGACAATCCTATCAATATACCGACGATAAATCCGCCACTATACATTTTGCCAAGAGTGCTGTCTTTGAGGGGATGTTCTCTGATCAATGGATCAGCGAAATTTGATGGGGCTCCCAAAAAGTAGTTCCAAATTGCCCATCCTAAGATGAGCGAGAGAAATATCACTACTGCCACAAAGGTGGAGTTCTTTTTCATACGCTAATTATACTTACTTAATGAATTGAAAAACGTGATTTACAATAAACTTCTGAATCCTAAGAACACAAATATACGTCTTGGGTTGTACCTTGACTATAATTTGCCTCATTTTCGAAACGTAAAAACACAGTCGAGGCAATTCAAATTTCACAAAACAGTATTAAATAACCGTTTTTTTGACAATATCCGAGAGTATTCTTGCCGTTTCAGATGCAAATAAGGACTTTGCTGTTCCCATATGAGGCAAAAGATCATCTTTTCTATAAAGAACAGTAAGGTCACGAAATAATTGTGGACGGAACTGTGGCAGCTCTACAACAGACCGTGCAAATTCATTGTCAAGCAGCATATGTCCATAAAAAGGACCTACAAAATTGTCATTTGCGATGAGTTTGCCTATAAGAGTGTAATCATTAGTTTCCATCACAATTTGTGGTTCTTTAACGAGTGTTTTTATTAAAGATTCTAATGGTTTCCTGAGGCGGTCACTTTTCGTCGGCAAGCAGAACTCTATTCCATTAAGTTCTTTTGTCTTTAACTTATTATTAACATACGATGAATTTATTTTTGAAACACCAATAAAGATAGGGTCTCGATATAATAACTCGGAAGCTATAGACTTTATTTTTGGTGAAGGTGCAAAACAGAGATCAACCCGGCCGGTTGTAAGAGCCTCTATCACTTCATCTTGATCGCTTGAAATAACTGTTTCTATAATAATATTCGGATATTGTTTTCGAAGAAGGAGATATAAGTGAGGAAAAATATATTGCATAAAGCCCTGTCGACCCGCCACTTTTAATGTTCCTTCATCTGAGGGATGCTTTGAGGAAAGCGTAAGTATGTCCGAAGAAGTCTTGATAAGTGTTTGAAAGTATGGTAATAATTCCTTCCCTTTTCGGGTCAGCTCCACACCTTTTTTGGATCGTATAAAAAGCTTAAAGCCAAGTTCTTTTTCAAAGAGAGAAAGTGCTGATGACACTGCGGGCTGTGTAACTCCAATACTTTTTGCCACAGCATTTATCGAGCCAAGTGAAGAAAGGCGTGTTGAAATCTGTATTTGTTGAATTGTCATATAAATTATACTTATGTTACGTATTACTAACATTAAGAAGATTTATCTTAATTTCATCTGTTTTACACTATTATTTTCAATACTTATAACAATGTCAAATACAGCTATCGACCAGAACATACAAGTTGGCACAGATACCATTAAACGCGCACTCCCCGCTATGCTTAAGGGTGGAGTTATTATGGACGTTGTCAATGCTGAACAAGCGAAAATTGCCGAAGACGCAGGTGCCTGTGCAGTCATGGCACTTGAGCGAGTCCCATCTGACATTCGAGCAGATGGTGGTGTTGCGAGGATGTCTGACCCGGAACTGATTATTGGGATTATCGAGGCTGTTTCTATTCCCGTAATGGCAAAAGCCCGGATTGGTCACTTTGTTGAAGCTCAAATTTTAGAATCTCTGGGAGTAGATTGTATTGATGAAAGCGAAGTACTTACCCCTGCTGATGATGAAAATCATATTGATAAAACACTTTTTACTATTCCTTTCGTCTGTGGAGCAAGAAATCTTGGGGAAGCACTACGTCGTATAAGTGAAGGTGCCGCAATGATTCGTACTAAGGGGGAAGCTGGAACCGGCGATGTCATCGAAGCTGTGCGGCATGCCCGAGCTATTCTCGGAGAGATACGAAAATTAACCTCTCTCTCAAAAGACGAACGTTTCAGTTTTGCAAAAAACATCGGCGCTCCATTATCGCTTGTAAATGAAATAGCTGATAGCGGTAAATTACCGGTTGTTAATTTTGCTGCAGGTGGTCTTGCGA
Source organism: Bacteroidota bacterium (assembly GCA_025363505.1). GTDB lineage: Bacteria > Bacteroidota > Ignavibacteria > Palsa-1295 > Palsa-1295 > JAFDZW01. Next base: position 11,626 of record JANYDV010000195.1, on the reverse strand, counting down.
CACCCGCCGATGCCGCATTACTGATGCAATTGGGTGTTGATGGTGTGTTTGTCGGGTCAGGAATTTTTAAATCAAATAACCCAGCTAAACGTGCAGCAGCAATTGTTAAGGCAACTACTTATTACAACAACCCAGATATCCTTGCGGAAGTAAGTCGAGGACTTGGCATTGCGATGTTTGGCAGAAGTGCAGCTTCACTGGCTGAGTCTGAATTACTTGCAAATCGTGGAATTTAATTTTTTGTTATGAGTACAATCGGCGTACTTGCATTGCAAGGTGATTTTCGCGAACATATTCAAAAGATAACAGATCTAGGTCATACTGCGATAGAAATACGTAGAACAAGCGAAATCGATAGTATTGATGGATTGATTATTCCCGGTGGTGAGTCTACAACAGTAGCAAGACTTGAGAAGGTTACATCTGAGCTTAAAACTACAACATCGGATTCCCTACCACTTTTTGATGCTGTAAAATTAGCAATAAGAAATGGAATGCCTGTCTGGGGTACTTGCATGGGAAGCATTATCCTTGCAAAAGACATTGAAGGATCAACGCAAGGACGAATCGGATTAATGGATATTTCCGTTCGTCGGAATGCCTTCGGTCCCCAACGAGTAAGTTCGCAGATTGACTTGAATATAGAAGCGCTTGGTATACAATCTTATCCATGTATTTTTATCCGGGCACCTCTGTTTATTCAAGCAGGTAAGGATGTTGAAGTAATCTGTGAGTATAAAGGCGGATTCGTAATGGCTGCAGAAAAAAAGATGCTAGCTACTGCATTTCACCCTGAGTTGACCAACGACTTGAGAGTGCATAAATACTTTCTTGAAATGATTTAAAATAAAGAACCCTGTCATTGGGGAACGACAGGGTTCTTAAATTCGAAGGAAGCTATTACTCTTTCTCTGCTTGAGTTGTTACTTCTGGCGTTTCCTCTGTTTTTAAAGGTATTTCCGTAGCTTCAGCATCGGCAATTATACCCGCTTTAGGCGAAGATTTCGCACGACGGGTTGGGCGTGGCTTTGCCACACGTACTTTTGTTGATCCGGATTCATTCCAATCAACCAACTCAAGAAGAGCCATTTCAGCACTATCACCTAAACGACGTCCAAGTTTCACGACACGGGTATATCCACCTGGGCGTCCTGATACTTTCGGAGCAATTTCAGTGAAAAGCGTTTTTAAGATGTCTTTGTCTCGAATAACACGAGCAACTTCACGCCGTGCATGAACACGTTTTGATGTCACCGAAACCTCATCACCAGTCAATAGGTGTGCATTTTTTGCACGTGTAATAAGAGGTTCGACAAACATTCGCGTTTCTTTCGCTTTGGCTACCGTTGTACGAATCTTCTTGTGCTGCAACAAGGAGCTTGCAAGCGAAGATAATGTTGCCGCGCGATGACTCGCCGTACGTCCAAGTTTTCTACCTTTATGAGAATGTCTCATTGTTTCAATTCCTTAAAATCGTGTTACGCTTTTACTTCAATATACTTATCAACATCCATACCAAACTGTAAACCAAGCTGTTCTACTATACGGCCAAGCTCATCAAGGGACTTACGACCAAAGTTTCGGAACGTAAGCAACTCACGCTCATCTCGGCGAACGAGATCACCAAGAGTTCTGATGTTTGCGGCGCGCAAGCAGTTTTGCGAACGAACAGAGAGGTGTAGGGTATCAACATTGGTATTGAGTATCGAACGAATACGTTCGGTCTCAGTATCTTCGATTGGTTTAGGCGGAAGTTCGTCCTCAGGTCCACCAAAGCGAACAAACATATTCACGTGGTCACGTAGTGTACGTCCGGCTATAGTGATTGCCTCTTCAGGAGTGATCGAACCATCAGTTTCAACTTCAAGTACTAATTTCTCATAATCAGTCTTTTGTCCCACACGAGTAGGTTCTACCGTGAAACGAACATTTACAATCGGAGTGTAGATAGAATCAATTGCTATGGTACCGAGTGCGAAATCGCTGCGTTTATTTTCGTCAGACGGAACATAGCCTCTTCCGTGCCCAACTTGTAACTCCATCTGTACACGAATATCTTTACCAATGGTAAAAAGATGATGGTTGGGATTTAAGATTTCCATTTCACTGGTAAATTCCTGAAGATCGCCCGCTTTGAATTCCTTAGGTCCACGAACATCAACAATAAGACGTGGCTGGCTTTGCATATCAGATTTAATACGCACGCCTTTTATATTCAGAATAATTTCGGCGACATCCTCAGTAACACCTTTGACAGCGGAAAACTCGTGCTGTACACCATCAACGCGAATACTGGTAAAGGCACTTCCAGGAATTGATGAAAGAAGAATTCTTCTCATCGAATTTCCAAGCGTGGTACCGTAACCATCTTCCAACGGAGAAGCTATAAAGCGTCCGAAGGTCGAAGTCTTACTTGATTCCTCAAGTTCGATACGATCCGGCATGTGAAGTTTTGTCATACGCTCGTTACCTTAAATTAAGATGTAAAAAAAATGTATTACTTTCAACGATTCAATAATAAGCTTATTTCGAATATAATTCGACAACCAGCTGTTCGTTTGCGTTGAGTTGAATGTCTGCACGCTCTGGGATAGCGAGTAACGTTCCGGAAAGCTCGGCTTTATTGAGTGAAAGCCATGTAGGTACACCGGCATCACCACGAGTGCGTTTCAATGCTTCATGCACGACTTCGAGCTTGCGTGACGCTTCTTTCAATTGAACTACGTCACCCGGATTCAAGATATATGAAGGTATATTAACAACGCTACCATTAACAGTAATGTGGCGGTGTAATATTAATTGACGAGCAGATTTGCGTGAAGGTGAAATGTTCAAACGATAAATGACATTATCAAGGCGTCGCTCTAATAACTTTACCAGATTATCGCCAGTAACACCACGCATACGTGATGCTTTTTCGAATGCAATACGAAATTGGGTTTCAAGTAAACCGTATGTACGGCGAATTTTCTGTTTTTCACGGAGCTGAACTCCATATTCAGAAATTTTCTGACGACGACCGTTCCCGTGTTGCCCCGGAGGATAATTGCGCTTTTCAACAGGGCATTTTTCGGAAAAACATTTTGTGCCTTTCAAGAAAAGCTTTTGCTTCTCTCGGCGGCATAACTTACAACTTGGATCTGTATAACGAGCCATTATTAAATTATGAGTATAATTGCACTATCACTACTTTTTCGCAATATTTCGGTGCCTTCTTCCTTCGCGATGACTCTTTCGAGCGTGAAGTTTACGACGATATCCGAGACAACTCGAAAAAAAAATTAAACGCGACGCTTTTTCGGCGGACGGCAACCATTATGAGGCATAGGCGTGATATCTCTTATAGAGAGAACATCAATGCCGGCAACCTGCAAGGCACGAACAGCTGCTTCGCGTCCAGACCCTGGTCCTTTGATAAATACATCGACTTTACGTAAACCCATATCATAAGCCTCTTTTGCGGCTGATTCAGCAGCAACTTGACCTGCGAATGGTGTATTTTTACGTGATCCCTTGAAACCCATTTTACCTGCCGTCGCCCAGGACAAGGTATTCCCCTGTACATCAGTAAGTGTAACTTGAAGATTGTTGAACGTGGCACGAACATGCGCAATTCCATGCGCTTGTGCCGTGATCTTCTTTTTACGTTTAGCTCCGGTTGCTGTTGCTTTTGCCACAGTAATTACTCCTTAAAATTATTATTTCTTCGCTGCTGCTTTCTTCTTACCGGCAACTGTCTTACGTTTGCCTTTACGAGTACGAGCATTAGTACGTGTACGTTGCCCGCGAACCGGAAGACCTCGGCGATGACGAAGTCCACGGTATGAGCCAATATCCATTAGACGCTTTATAGCGAGTTGCTGTTCGCTACGCGCCATACCTTCGACTTTGTAGTCATTGGTAATAATTTGACGGATACTTGTCACCTCTTCTTCGGTCAAATCTCCAATATGTCTATCTTCGGAAATATTTGCCTTTTTTAAAATTTCTACAGCGGAGGTGTTACCAATACCGAAGATATAGGTAAGACCAATTACTGAACGTTTTTGTTTCGGAAGATCAATTCCGGCTATACGTGCCATGTGTGCTTATCCTTGACGTTGTTTATGTTTCGGATTCGTTTTACAGATAACGCGAACAACACCCTTTCGGATGATCACTTTGCAGTGTTCGCAGCGTTTTTTTACAGAAGCTTGTACTTTCATTGTCGTGACAATAGAAAAATTATTTGTATCGGTAAGTTATTCGCCCCTTGGTCAGGTCATAAGGTGAAAGCTCAACCGTTACTTTATCCCCTTCAAGGATTTTAATAAAATGCATACGCATTTTACCTGATACATGCGCAAACACTGAATGTCCGTTATCGAGCTTTACACGAAAAGTCGCATTTGGAAGCGACTCATCTATAACGCCATCTACTTTGATCGCGGCTTGTTTGGACATTAATTGTTATAAAATATCTACTTACAGCCTTATAATAACTGTTTATCAGCAATTATCGTTCCAAGATATGGAACCTATTTTGTCAGTATCTCCCCACCCCAACTTCGAACCACAATTGTGTGTTCAAAATGAGCACTGGGCATACCGTCTGCCGTCACTACAGTCCAACCATCTCTAAGAGTTTTCACTCGCCAGACACCTGCGTTAACCATTGGCTCTATAGCAATGGTCATCCCCTCTTCAAGAACAATGTTCTTAAAGCCAGCTTCAATACGGCTTGGGACATAATTGGGAACCTGTGGCTCCTCGTGTAAATGTCTCCCGATTCCATGTCCTACAAGATCGCGGACAATCGAAAAACCATTAGACTGACAGTACTGCTGAATTACTCTTGAAATTTCGTATATTCGTTCTCCAGCTTTCGCAGCGGCAACACCCAGCAGTAATGATTCTTGAGTTACTTCAAGAAGTTTTTTGGATTCAACGGATATTTCCCCAACTCCAAAGGTATAGGCGCCATCTCCGAACCATCCATCTTTTTCTACTCCAACATCAACTGAAAGTATATCCCCACTCTTAAGTGGCTCTTGATCAGGAATGCCATGAACAACAGCACTATTTTTAGACATACAAGTCGCGTACTTATAGGTCAATCTTCCGACTTTATAATTTTTAAATGCCGGGCGTGCATCAAAACTTTCTATAAAAGATTCAGCTTTTGTATCAAGCTCACTCGTGGTGACACCAGGTTGAATGAGGGGACGTAAAAATTCAATTGTCTGATGAACGATATGCGCGCTCGCTTTGATCTTTTCGATCTCAGCCTCACTTTTCATATTTGCACGACTATCCCACATTCATTATATACTCTTTAAGAATAAGAGCCGCCACCGATAGAGCGATTCTTGATTTTTCCAGATTTCATTAGTCCTTCGTAATTATGCATCAACAAATGAGATTCAATCTGCTGCAATGTGTCGAGTGCAACACCGACCATAATCAATAGACTTGTACCACCAAAGAACTGTGCAAAGCTCGAGGTAACCCCAAGTGCAGTCACAATTGTTGGCAGAATTGCAATAAAGGCTAGAAATATAGCACCAGGAAGTGTTAAATGCGTCAAAATATTATCTATGTAATCCGAAGTATTTCTTCCCGGACGCACTCCTGGGATAAAACCTCCCTGTTTCTTCATCGTATCAGCGACATCACGGGGATTGAATGCGATAGCTGTATAAAAGTAAGTAAATACAACAATCATTAAGCCGAATATTACAGCATAACCCGCCGAACGGTAATCAAAGAATCTTGCAATACTTTGAGCAAAACCCGAACCTGGAAAGAATTGAAGTAATGTCGTCGGAATAAACAATATTGCCTGAGCAAAAATGATTGGCATTACGCCGGCAGTGTTAATTCTGATTGGAATATGCTGGGTAACTCCACCATAAACTTTTCGGCCAATTACCCTCTTTGCATATTGTACAGGTACTTTTCGAATACCTTGTGTCATGAAAACGACGAATGCAATAACTCCCACTAATATTGCAAACATCACAAGCTCAATGATAATATTCTTGCCTGCATCAGTGCCGATGCCGTGAAGTTCGTCAACAAGCGCATTCGGAAAACGGGCTATGATGCCGATGAAGATAATGAGTGAAATACCATTTCCGATACCTCGTTCAGTAATCTGTTCACCAAGCCACATCATAAACATTGTACCCGCAGCAAGGCAGAATATCGTACTAATTGTAAACAAAAGTGGGCTAATTCCATCAGCCACAACATTGCCAGGCATACTGCGAAGATGGACAGCTACACCAAGCGCTTGCAATGAAGCAACAATAAAAGTACCGGTTCTGGTAAGTTGGTTAATTCTCTTTCGACCTTCTTCGCCTTCTTTTTGTAGTTTTTGAAAGTAAGGGACAACACTTCCCATCAATTGAATGATGATTGATGTTGAAATATATGGCATGATGCCAAGTGCAAAAATAGCAGCGTTCTTAAACGCTCCGCCAACGAATAGATCATACAAACCAAAGAGTGAATTAGAATTGCCCGATGCAGATGCACGCTCAAGTGCATGAACATCAATTCCCGGCAACGTAATATGCGCGCCAAGTCGGACAATAACAAGCAACGCGATCGTATAGATGATGCGTTGACGAAGTTCTTCGATTTTGAAGATATTACGGAAACTGTCTGTAAGCCTGCTCATTTAGATTTGAGAGTAAACCAGAAAAAACGAAACACCCCGGAATGAGATGTTCATTGATTTATGCTTTTACCAAAACTTCTACTTTGCCGCCGGCAGCTTCGATCTTGGTCAATGCGCCTTTGGTGACTTTGTGAACTTGTACTATCACAGCAACTTTGATCTCTCCATCACCAAGTATTTTCACCGGTTGATGACCTCCACTTATTACTCCAATCGACCGAAGAAACGCAGGGGTAATGGTTTGACCTTTCGGCAATAAGCCAGCATTTGCGGCTTCCTGAAGTCGGGAAACATTAACTTCTGCATAATCTACTCGAAAGGGAGAATTAAAACCAAACTTTGGCATAATTCGAGCCATAGGCATTTGACCACCCTCAAACCCGATCTTACGCTTGTAACCAGCACGTGCTGCTGCTCCCTTAGAGCCACGGGTTGCTGTTCTTCCGTGTCCGGATCCAACACCACGACCGATTCGTTTGGTGTTCTTTATGGCTCCGGGTGCTGGACGTGGATTGTTCATATTCTGTCTTGTTTATATTGTTTACTAACGCGGGCAAACACCCGCTCGCAAATAAAAATTATAATTCGGTAACTTCAACCAAATGACGGACGACACGAATCATTCCGCGAATAGCTGGAGTGTCATTATGTTCTACTACATAATTCGGACGACCTAACCCAAGGGCTTTGATTGTACGTTTATGCATTTGAAGCGTATCATTTATACTCTTCGTCTGTTTGATCTTCAGCTTTTTCATTATTATTCTTTCACTTATCCGTTGAACACTTTCGTGAGTGTAATTCCACGACGGACAGATACTGCGTGTGCGTCGCTCAATTGCGCGAGAGCATCCATTGTCGCTTTAACAAGATTATGCGGATTTGATGAGCCCTGAGACTTTGTTAAAATATCCTGAACTCCAGCAAGTTCGAGTACAGCTCGAACGCCACCACCAGCTATAAGTCCAGTACCAGGAGATGCAGGCTTTAACATTACCTTACCAGCTCCGTATTTACCATGTACCATATGTGGGATGGTACCACGACGCAAAGGGACAGAACGAACATTACGTTTCGCGTCTTCAGTTGCTTTGGTAACAGCATCGGTTACTTCGTTTGACTTACCGAGACCAATACCAATATGTCCACTACCATCACCAACGGCAACAATAGCATTAAAACTAAATCTGCGACCGCCTTTAACAACCTTTGAAACACGGTTGACAGCGACCAGTTTGTCTTTTAAATTTAATTCCGATGAACGTATTTTCGCCACGAGCTTTTCTTTTTACAAACGTGAATTAAAATTTCAAACCGCCTTCGCGGGCTGCATCTGCAAGTGCTTTTACGCGTCCATGATAAAGATAGCCATTACGATCGAAGACAACCGTTGTGATACCCTTATCTCTTGCTAATATTGCTATTTGCTTTCCAACTACAGAAGATTTTTCACCCTTCTTCAATTTATCAGCGATCTTTATAGAACCTACAGAAGCAAGAGTGAATCCATTTGCATCGTCGACAAGTTGGGCATAGATATCTGCATTACTACGAAATACCACTAATCGTGGACGTTCAGCAGTACCACGAACTTTTGCTTGGATGCTAAAGCGTCTACGAGCGAGGCGCTTTGCTTTATCTTGTAACTGGATTTTAGTTGCCATTGTCCTTACTTTCAAAAATTATTTACCAGCTGTTTTTCCCGCTTTACGGATGATTTTTTCGTCAGCGTATTTAACGCCTTTGCCTTTGTAGGGTTCCGGCGGACGTATTGAGCGAATCTTTGCAGCAACAGCACCGACAAGCTGTTTATCAATTCCCGATACAGTCAATGAAGTTGGGGTGATAACATCAATTGCAATTTCTGCCGGAGCGACAAAAACGACAGGATGAGAAAACCCAAGATTAAACTGTATCCACTTTCCCTTCTTTTCAGCTTTATAACCAACGCCGACCATTTCCAATTTTTTGGAAAATCCTTCTGAAACACCGACAACCATATTGTTCGTCAAAGCACGAGCCAAACCGTGAAGAGCACGATTCTTTGGCGCATCAGTTGCACGAGTAAACGTGATCTCGTCATTCTCGATCTTTGCAGTGATACCAATAGGTATCATCGTGCTCAAAGTACCCTTGGGTCCTTTTACAGTAAGAGTCACACCATTCGACTGAGCAGTGACACCCTTAGGAATTGTGATCAGTTTTTTTCCAATACGCGACATTGTCGTTCCTTCTAAACTCTATTCTAAAAATATTACCAAACGTAGCAAAGAATCTCGCCACCGACATTAAGTTGGCGGGCTTGTTTATCACTCATGACACCTCGAGGTGTGGAGATGATTGCTATTCCAAGTCCTGAGAGAACACGAGGGGTCTCGTTCGCTTTTGAATAGCGACGTAGGCCCGGTGTTGAAATACGACGAAGTCCCATAATTGCAGGCATGCCGTCTTTATACTTCAAGGTGATTCTAAGTTCACCTTGACGAGTATTTTCGATGCGCTCAACACTCTCGATATATCCTTGGTCTTGCAGAATTGTACTAATTGCAAGCTTCAAATTCGAAGCAGGCACAATAACGTACTGATGCCGCGCCTTTATAGCGTTGCGTACTCTGGTTAAAAAATCTCCGATCGTATCCATACACTTATTATTCTAAAATTCTATACAGACTATTCAAAGGATGTCATTTCGTATAATGACAATCCTTAATATTACCAGCTTGACTTGCGAATGCCGGGAATCTTGCCATCAAGAGCAAGTTCACGAAGGCACAAGCGGCATAATCCGAATTTACGGTAGTAGGCATGCGCTCTGCCACAACGGCTGCAACGATTGTACTTTCTCGTTGAGAACTTCGGCTCTCTTTTTTGTTTAACTCGTAACGCTAATCGTGCCACGTGTAGTCGTTCCTTATGAAAAATTAATTATTACGCTGCCGCTTTTTCACCTTCACGTTTGCGGAATGGCATTCCAAATGCCTTCAACAACTCGTATGCCTCTTCGTCCGAAGTTGCACTGGTGACAAAAGTAATATCCATGCCGGTAATGCGCGATACTTTATCTACATCTATTTCCGGGAAAATAATTTGCTCTTTAATACCGAGCGTATAATTACCTCTACCGTCAAATGATTTATCCGGTACGCCACGGAAATCGCGAATACGTGGTATTGCAAGCGACATCAAACGGTCAAAAAACTCATACATTCTATCGCGACGAAGTGTTACACGACAACCAATATTCTGTCCTTCACGTAGTTTGAAGTTTGAGATTGATTTTTTTGCCTGTGTCAACGATGCTTTTTGTCCTACAACAGCTTCAAGATCACGAACAGCAGCTTCGAGTTGCTTCTGATCAGCAGCAGCAGCACCAATGCCCATATTTATAGCAATCTTCAGAATGCGAGGCACGCTATTGACGTTGTCGTAATTAAAGCGCTTCATCATAACAGGTATAACTTCATCCTTAAATTTTGCATGAAGTCGAGCTGCTACCGCATCAACCTGAGCATCTTTGCTTGGTGATGGTGCTGGAGCATTTTGTTTAACTTTTTGATCTTTTTTCTCTTTAGCCATAGCTATATCAGTGATTGAATGACGATAGTTGCCGTCATCACTTTGAATAAAATTATGAGATTATGTCCCCTGATTTTTTTGCAAACCGAGCATAGGTTCGCTTCCCATTGGCACCTTCAGTAACACGTCGTCCGATACGGGTGCGTTCGTTAGTTTTTGGGTCAACCAACATTACGTTTGATACATGGACGGCATGTTCTCTCTCGGTAATACCACCTTGTTGGTTTGATTGCGTTGCACGTTCGTGCTTTTTGAGAATATTAACACCCTCAACAAATACGCGGTCTGTTTCTGTCACGACACGAAGTACTTTGCCGCGTTTTCCGCGGTTCTTTCCTGTAATGACCTCAACAAGATCGTTTTTCTTAATACGCATCGTAAATTTCCTTATACACTTAGATAACTTCAGGAGCAAGAGAAACGATTTTCATATACTGGCGCTCACGAAGTTCGCGAGCTACCGGCCCAAATATACGTGTACCACGTGGTTCACCTTGGGTATTGAGCAAAACAACCGCATTCTCATCAAAGCGAATATAACTGCCATCTGCCCGGCGAGTCTCTTTCTTTGTACGAACAATAACTGCTTTCGAAACTTCGCCTTTTTTTACTTGTCCATTCGGAATCGCAGATTTTACCGAAACGACAATAACATCGCCAACTCCTGCGTAACGACGATCATGGCCACCGAGGATACGAATGCATCGCACACGCTTCGCACCGGAATTATCAGCTACCTGAAGGTTTGATTCTTCTTGGATCATTGTTTTCTGGTCCTACAATAAAAATTATTTTGCACGTTCAATGACTTCTACGACACGCCAACGTTTTGTCTTCGAAAGTGGTCGCGTTTCCATAATGCGGACAGTATCACCTGCTTTTGCATTATCCTCTTCGTTATGTGCAACGAAGGTAGTAGTTTTCTTAAAGTACTTTTTATACTTCGGGTGCGCAACCTGGCGGACTTGCTCTACGACAACCGTTTTTTGCATTTTATCGCTAACAACTTTACCAATACGCTCCTTACGACGACTACGCGCCTCAAGTGATATTTCTTCCGGAGTCAATACAATGTTCTCTGACATATCAATTTCTAACAATTAGTGTTATTTAGCAGACAAATCTTTACGCTCTTGAAGCAAGGTCTTGATGCGTGCGTTATCACGGCGCAATGTACGAATCTGCGCGCTATTGTCTAAGTGTCCGGTTACTTTTTGAAAGTTGAGCGCCGTCATCCGTGAAAGATTTTCACTGACCTGTTGATTCAACTCCTTGTCATCACGAGCGCGAAACGATGAAGTTTTTGTTGCTTTCATAACCTAGTAGACTCCTTATTTTTTGACTGCTACTTCTTCAACATAATCTGGTCTTACAACCATTTTTGTC
>JANYDV010000180.1 GCA_025363505.1 Bacteroidota bacterium | reverse complement strand
CGAGTAAGAGAACCCCATACCCATCAGCATGAAGTTTCTTTGCAAGTTCAGCCCAACGATCGTTATTCCATAAGCGAGAAGTCCATCGTGCACCTGCACCGGTGTTCATCCCAATAAGTGGTTTTGAAAGATCAATATTCTCGAAATGAATTGCTGTTGGAGTATCAAGAATATATTTTTCACCGTTAAAGCGGTAGCCACAAATTTCAAAAAGCTCTTCAGGGTATGCTTTCGTATTAGCTTTACTGATATCATCAAACACACCAGTAGCAAATTTCTCATTAGCAAGCGGATTAGCAGGTCTTGCATTGCCGAAATCATCAAGGAGAAACCCCTCTTTACGATCGGACTGCAACGTGTTTGCGAGTGCACAAGCGTAGTGATCCTTATCGAGATTGATGAGACGTGAAAACTTTAAGGCTCCGAGTATCGCAAGACTTTCCGAATTCCATTTTAAAATTTTATCAACAAACTCTGTCGGCACCAACTCCGGTGATTGCGTCAGCCACCAAATCCGCGCATTTGGATGTTCTTTTTTTATCGGATATAAGATTGGAGTCGTACGAATAACATCCCCGGCAGCACCAAGTTTAATAATAAGGATATTCTCGGTGACAGGTTCGTAAAACGTGCAGCCGTCACAATGGACACCATGCTCTTTATGTGGTTTACACGGTATGTCGCCACGGAAATGACGGCAGTCAGTTAGGAGCAAAATATCCATTCGAGCTTTTTTAAGCTGGGTTACGACGGTCGTTAGTTGGTCTTGGGCGCGGTTTGCGGCGTTCTTTATCAAATGGAATTTGGCTCGACTTTGCTGCATTTTTGACCATCATCTCACCGAGCAATCCGATCGAAATAAGTTGTACGCCAACTAAGATTAGCAAGATGCCAAGCCATAAGATCGGACGGTTTGAAAGTGTCGTCAAGCCGCGAAGCCATTCGATACTGACAAAAACATTAATTCCAAATCCGAGAAGAGCCAGCAATGTTCCGACTGTTCCAAACAAATGGAGTGGTCTTCTGCTGTAGCGATTAGTAAAGAGAATTGTAAGCAAATCTAAGAATCCTTTAAAAAATCTACTGGTTCCAAATTTTGATTTTCCGAATTTTCTTGGGTGATGCAGAACCGGAATTTCTGCAACTTTGAAACCCTGCCAATGTGCGAGTGCTGGCAAATAGCGATGCATTTCACCATAGACATCAAGTGAATCTGTCACTGCTTTGCGATAGGCTTTCAGTCCGCAATTGAAATCATGAAGACTTAAACCACTAAAAAAGCTGGTAACAGAGTTAAATAGTTTTGATGGAAGTGTTTTTCCAATTGGGTCATTGCGTTTTTTCTTCCAACCGGTTACCAGGTCAAATCCCTCGTCAAGCTTTGCTATCAGATTCACAAATTCCTTCGGATCGTCTTGAAGATCAGCATCCATTGTAATGACAATGCCATATTGTGCTTCAGCAAAACCCACTGAGAGTGCCGCCGACTTACCAAGATTACTTCTGAAAGTCAGCACCGATACTCTGCTCGAAGCAGCGGAAACATCTTTTAATATTTGTGCCGATCTGTCGGTAGAGCCATCATTAATAAAAATAACTTCATATTGCTTTTCACACAACGCAAATAATTCTTCTCGAACCGATGCAGTAAGCTCGCGGAGAGAATCTTGTTCATTATAGAGTGGAATTACGACAGATATACCAAGCTTTGAAGCAAGTGCTTTTGCACGTTGATAACCGTTATCTGTTGATTTGTTGTTCGGCTTTTGTTCGCGAGGTTTTTCAGATTGCATCGCAGGTCTTGCTTGGCGTTCCGGTCTTTGTTGACGAGGAGGGCGCTCTTGAGCAATTCCAAATGTAAGAGAATTTCTCGGTTTCAGATCGAGTTTTGGCTCGGTTTTAGCGCTCAGCTCAGATTTTAAGATAGGCTCTGCTTTTGGTGAGAGGTCTATAATTGCATCTGCTGAAGGCTCATCACGATGACGATCTCTTTTCCCTGCATCATTGCGATCATGCCGTTCGCGCCGTTGAGGTCGAGGCTTTTTTTGTACAGGATCAGGAGCTGCTGTTTGCAATTCTTCAGTTGCTTCGGCGAGAATTGCATTAAGTTTTTTGAGTTCTAACACTTGAACAACTGGTTTTGCAGGCTCAGGCTGATCAAATGGTAAAAGTGGCTCTTCGTTGGTAATCGGGCTTGATTCTGCAACGGTTGCCGTAGTAGCAGGTATATCAACTTCGGGTTCGCGGGTCGAATCCGGTCTTGAGACGTTCTGTTTATTTCGAGCGGCTAAACGTTCGGCGATAATATCTCGCGGTGCTACAACAGGAGCTCCCGGTGTGGGTGTGTCGCTTGAAGTCTCTTCGCCGACATTCAAATTTTTTTCGTTTTCCATTCCTGAAATGGTGCTTATTGAGATAATAAGACTATAACACCTTTAAGGTCATAAATGTCCGCACCGTTCTTCTCAAAATAAGCTTCAAAACTCCGCAGGTACATCTGCCAAAAACTGAAAATTAACCACGTGCAAATAATAGAAGATGGATCGCCACAATATTCGATGGATAATCTACTCCCCTGGCTTCGAGAGTATGTAGCATCGGATGTAGCGAATGCCTAAAAATTATTTACTTTTTTGTTTTGCTACCCAAACCTTCATCTCCCGATCAAGCAGGTCAAGGGGTAGAGAGCCAAGTGATAGCAATTGGTCGTGAAAAGCTCGGATATCGAATAATGTTCCAAGCTCTTTTTCGGCATAACTACGGAGTGACTTTATTTTCAATTCACCTACTTTATACGCAACAGCCTGCCCGGGGTCGGCGATGTAACGATCAACTTCTACCTCTATATCATGGGATGCTTTGCCAACATTTTTGGTAAAGAATTCAATTGCCTGATCACGAGTCCAGCTTTTCCAATGGATTCCAACATCAACTACCAGTCTGATAGCCCTCCATATTTCATAAGAAAGCTGTCCCATCTTGTCAGCAGCAGTGGTATAAAAGCCAAGTTCACTCCCAAGACTTTCACTATATAATGCCCAACCTTCTACGTAAGCCGTGTTATCAACCCGTTTGCGTAGTTCGGGTAATCCCTCTAATTCATCAGCAATTGAAATTTGAAGATGATGCCCCGGCACCGCTTCGTGTAACGAGAGCGGTTGCATTTCCCATTTCGGTCGTGAAGCTAGATCATAAGTATTTACTTGGTATATACCCGGGCGTTTTGCTGCAGATGAGCCTGGTTCATAATATGCTGTTGGTGCTGATGGGGCAGCATACAATGGGATTGGTTTTACTTCAAATGTATTCAAAGGTAGATGTCCAAATAATTTTGGAATACCCTGATTGGCTTTTGCAGCAATCTCTTTATACCCATTGACCAGACTGGAGGAATCAGTATAAAAAAATTGTTTGTCATGCCGAAGAAAATCAAGATACGCAGTAAGATCACCACTGAATCCGCTGCTCGCTCTAACCGAATCCATTAATTTATGAATTCGATCTACTTCTTGAACTCCGAGATCATAAATCTGATCAGGAGTCATCATCGTCGTGGTATGGTGACGAACTTTCCAAGTGTACCAGTCTCTCCCCGATGGCAACTCACGAAGTCCGATCGTTTCACGGCAATGTGGTATATATGCCGAGCGAATATATGATTCTAACTGACTAAATGCCGGGACTAACTCTTTGGCATAAATTTCTTCTGCCTGTTTTATTAAACGCTGCTGGTCAATAGTTGATATTGACTTGGGCATTTCTTTAAATGATTCAAGCAGGGGGGAATTCATTGCCACCTGTGGCATCAGTGCTTTTACTTGCGCGGGTACATCACGCATAATGACCTTCGGCTGTACAACCTTACGGTCGATTCCCCGCTCCATTAGATCAATCGTTTGATCAACCAATTTTGGCAGGCCACGTAATCTCGAAAGAATGTCAAGGTAGTCTTCAATTGTCGAATGCGGTTGCTTATTCAGTGTCGAGGCAGCATCAAGCTGAACCCCACTCAGTTGAGAAATCGGGAGTAATATGTCAAAAAATTGCCATCCATTTAATTCATCATTTGCCCACTTTGTAACGATCTTAAAATTTAACTTCCCTTCTTCATCTAAAAATTGTTGACGATTTCCCCAGCGGAGTTTTGTCAGAAATTCTTGCATATCATCATGACGATGCATACTGGCTTCAAAACTTTGATCGGACCAACGACCATTTTGTCCATGATATCCCACATCAGTTGCCCATTCGGGATATTCATGCATTAAATAAACCCATTCACTATCAAGCAATTCATACAGAGTCGGTACAGGCTCGTGGGGATTTGCAAGATGCTGCGCGTGTAATAAGGAAGTGCAACATGATAGTATGCCGCCAATGAGAGCGACCTTCAGAATCTGATAACGACGATGTTCTATCATAAAGATGATGGTCCTTTTGTCTGTGTACTGACTGAACAATCACTACTACAAAAATAGCACAAAATCATTGGGAATGAAAATATACTAAGCAAATATTTTTTAATTCTTATAATAAAAAAGCGCGGTATATTACCGCGCTTTCATTAAAGAATAAACAGAACGGTTATACCAATTCCAACTTCTTCCCGTTTGAGTTGATTGCATCACCGCTGGTCATCAGATCGCGCTCGCCGAGATTGGTATGATTCCACCAGCGTGGGCGGTTGTAACTGTCAAGATTTTTATTACAAACGATCTGGAATGCCGTCGAGTTACCTTGCTTAGCGATGTCAACAGACCAACCAAGGAAAATTTCCCAACAACGGAACCACCACTCACCATACTTTGCAAGAATTTCTGCTTTATGACTCTGCCAATTATGATACCACAACTGAATGGTGTGTGAGTAATGAATACCGACGTTCTCGACACTGTGTATTTCAAATCCTGCTTTTTCGAGACGTTTCACAACAAACGAAAGCGGCATACTCGCATCAGCACCCGGGAAAATATACTCCGCCATAAAACCGCCCCAGATCAGCGACTCTTGATGATAGCCGGCGCGAAGACCTGCGATCTGTAAGTAGAATATTCCATCATCCTTCAAGAGACCTGAGATTTGTCTCATAAACTTTGTAAAATTCTTCACGCCAACGTGTTCTGCCATTTCTAAGCAAGAAATCTTATCATATTTATCAGCAGGAATGCTGCGATAATCCATACGATTGACACGTGCGCGGTCTTTAACACCCCAACGATCGATCTGCGCATTGGCATAATCTGCCCCGGCTTGAGCAATGGTGATGCCGGTTGAATCTGTACCGTAATGTTTTGCTGAATGGGCTACGAGAGTACCCCAACCGCAACCAATGTCAAGAAGGCGCTCGCCTTTTTTCAATTGCAACTTCTGACAAACAAGATCAAGCTTCTGGTCCTGAGCTGTTTCGAGATCTTCTTTACCTGTTTTGAAGAAGGCTGAAGTATAGATCATTCGATCACCTAAGAAGCCACCAAAGAAATCGTTACCACGATCATAATGATCACGTATAACTCGTTCATCTTGTGCCTTCGAGTGGATCGTCACTTGAGGAATGAATTGACGAAGAAGAAAATTGACGTGATGACCTACATAATTATAATTAAAGAACAGCGTCCTGTTTTGCAAAAGCATCTGTACGTCGCATAATACATCTACACGACCGTTCATAAAGTCTTCAATAAACGTCGTAATCGGTATTTTTACACCATTTTTGTACCGAGATGCGACCTTCTGATCTTTTACTGCAATGAGGTCTAATAATTGCTTCTTTGATACTTCTTCTTTGGTCATAAAGTCGGATAGTGATGAAAACAGATAAAAATCAGTGATATGGGTCTACAAAGATACGGATATTATTGAGAAAAACGCTCAAATTATGATAGAAAACACCCCATCAACTCTAATTAAAGTCAATAAAGACATGAATTTTAACTGAGAGCAAAATCTCATGCTGAACACTACCTAAATGCCTTATTTTTCAAGCTTTTAACTTTACACAAACACTATCATTATTTTAAGATTTCCTTTACTTATTGACCACTATTGTTCTAGCGATGTTGCTGCCACCGGCGATAGAACAGACTAATATGTAGGCTCCTGGCGCAACCATTGATACATCTAACTCAAACGAACTTTGCGTCAGCTGTTTGCTCGGGGCAATCACTGCTCTGCCGAGTATGTCATAAATTCGTATCTGCTGAATACCAGCTTGGTGCCACAAGCCTACTGTGACTTTATCGGTAGAGGGATTCGGGAAAATATTGATAAAATTTGGATAGTCTGATCCGATGACGCCAGTATTATCTTCTACTGCATTAATAGCGGGAGCTTTGTATCGAAATACATAGGTCTTTCCCTCTTTCATTGCGCCAATCCAGAGATGGTTTGGGTCGCTCGAACGCAGAATACGGCTATCATATTCATTGGTCTCTAAATCACGAAGTGTGTTTGAATCTATATCCCAATTCACACCTCCATCAGTCGAATGGACGATCCAAGATGCTGAATAACTATGGTTCTTCTTCCAAATACTTAAATCTATCCCTATATGCAATCCCGAATCCAAGACTTGGGTATTTGTCCCATTAATCAGGGTATCTTTTAAGTATTTTCCAAAGACGTTGATGGTATCGTTCTGGAATGGTTTTGTAATTGCTGTCATCCAAATGTCATCAGAAGACGTAGCGACCATATCCCGAACCCGTCCAAGAAACGAACGATTAGCAGTCCATTCGTGTCCATAATTTGTTGAGCGATAGAATGTCGTTAAAGGAGATGAATAGTAATGGTACCCACTACCTCCGGGTATTGTATAGTTATATATATAAGGGTGAGCTTCTTTCCTGTCATCTCGTTCATCATCTGAAAGAGGCGGATTGACTGCGTTTTCTGAATTATCAGGAAACAAAAACTGAAAAATAGTCTGACTATTTTTAACGGTCTTAAGTGTATGATCTGCAAAAAAAGTATCAGAAGGATTAATAGACATTTTTGGAATAAGCGGATCTATCCAATTGTATATTTCCCAGTTACTTCCACGATCGGTCGTCAAGAAAGAGGTAATCCCGTACTTAGGTGCAACGGGAATGGTGTCCGGTTTTGTGGTATTGCCACCATATAGTGAAGGGGTAAATATCAGATGGCTACTATCAATAAAGCCATACATTGCAAAGGGGAGGTACAGAGAACTAAACCGGTACCGGACTCCACTGATGCTATAGTCATAAGAACTCCTGCCCGGTATCGCGAACCACCTATTACCACCATCAACAGTGTATAATAGTTTACCACCAGTAAAAGGATTTCCAATAGGATGAGCATTGGCGTCAAGACCATATCCAAATTTTTCAGAAAAGAACTTCTGCGGATAGATAAGTAGTGACGATTGCACCTGCAACCACGTTAAACCACTGTTTGTCGTCTTCAGCAATACAAAAGTACGTCGTGTTGAACCCGAATCTTTGTAATAGGCATTAATATAGGCAATAGATGGTGTTGCAATTTTGATAGGAAAAAAGGTGCTGTCCACATT
>JANYDV010000151.1 GCA_025363505.1 Bacteroidota bacterium | reverse complement strand
ATTAGGCAAAATGTTGCCTTATTGGCGCACAATCATCCTACTTGTCACTAAATGCGCAGATGAGAGTTTAATAATATATATACCTGAGCTATACTTAGAAAGATCAATAATAAAGTCCGAGACCGCAGGCTGTGCCATTTCCATAATTTTCTGACCGACAATATTTGTTACTGTAATATGATTAATTTCTTCGGTTTGGCTATGTACTGCGATGATGCCACTACTCGGATTTGGTTGAAGAGATATCGGATCCTTTTTTGTAAAGGTTTTCGTACCATCCTTTGCAACAAGGGCAAGTGCCGCTTCCAGAACTTCGTCCTTCCCCGCTCTGATACCAGCTATTGTTGGAGTTACTATTTTGTCAACTTTTACTCCAACGCGCTGAGTCTGGGTGCCATCTGGATAATAAACTCCAAAACCGGAATATTTCATAGTAATTCCGGTTGGGTAATTAACCCCTATTTCTTCGCCGTCAGCTCCAGCCGTATGTGAGCCAATAGTAATGACATCAGGGTAAACTGAAAATGCCATAGTTGCATCTTCCGCCGCCGATTGTGTGACCTCATTTACCAATAAGAGCACCTTACCTTCGTACGAAAATCCGTTCCAAACGCCGATATAACTTGAGCTAAATTTCTGTGTACAGGGTGAGTTTGTCTGTGGAAAAGCTTGCAAAACAAACTCTGTCTTATCCGGAAGCAGCTTTTTACAAAAGGCACGAAATGGAAAATCATTCGTAGGGTAGTTTCGGCAATCAATTATCATCGCTTTCGTATCCCATAAATTAGAGACGATCTGATCAACATCAATATTGTGAAGGATACCATAGTTCACATAGCCAACATTTGCATTTAATCTCTTGTAAGGAAAGCCATCTATAGTTGAGTGAGTAAGGGAATCAACCACTTCCGAATAATCTGATGTACGATCGATCATAATTGACCTGATTCCTGTTCCATCATCGAGTTCAAGTGCAGCAGTTAGCCCCACACCGCGCCCGAGATTGATGCTCAGATTTCTTTGAATGATCGCTTCATTTCCTCCTTGAGTATATTTTCGAAGACTGTCGCGGATATTTTCTGTTAAAGTCCCATCAACTTTAGTTACAACATCGCCTGTCTTAATCCCGGTGATCCCATGAAATACCTTTGTGACGATAGTCTTTCCTTCTACATAACTAAAGACTACTGGCAAGTATTTTTCACCAAAATGTGCTGATAAAAAATCGCTGGTGGTAAATGCATGTCCGTCTTGTTCTGCCGCCTGAAACCTCAGTAATGCCAAATGGAAGTCCAGCGGAGTATTGGCAGCTGAAACAAGTGGGATCAATTCCATAAGGACAGAATCCCAGGAACGATCAAGCACAAATTTGTAGGGTGAGAAATTATTATAGATATTCCAAGCTCGAAAGAATGTGAGAAGGCGATACGGCTCTGTCATTGCAGTATCCATCGAATAATTTCTTTCCATTGCAATATAAAATGGGGCGCCGCTCTTTTGGATATAATAACATGATTCTTTCGGACGAAAGTTAATCCTGACACTATCGAGCAGAACGCGGATAGCAAGACCGAGCGATGCATCGTCATGCCAACGAAGATCAAGATTTATCTTTTCACTATCTGCAAGCACAGGCGGAGCAGTTGTTGCAATCGGCATCGGACCTGCAAATGCAAACATTTTCAGAAGTGAGGCATTGAACGAGGAATCGTTCGAAGCAGCTTCGATTTCCGGAATTAAGGCGATAAGAATGCTATCGATATTACGATCACAGCCATTGACGGCAGGATGGAAATACTTCAGATACCCCCAAATCTTGCAAGTATAAAATAACCGTGCGTTTTTATCAAGAGATACATTCTTAGCCCCCACAACCGAACTTGAGAGCAGAGCGGTTATTACGATACCAACCATAACTTGTTTGAAACAAGTCATGGTATAACTTTTGAGTAATAGCATACTAAGAATTAGGTCACTGACGTACAATCATTTTGGTTCTGATCACACCATCCGTCTCGATTGTTAAATAATAGTTACCCACTGAGAGATTTGTCAGATTAATCTCGATGTCCGAACCGCCTGATGATACCGTTCGAAGAGTCTGCCCAAGAACATTTGTCAGGGTACCATGAAATTCGGACGCTGAGTTGCTATGAACATTAACAATTCCATTCGTCGGGTTCGGTGAAAGCTCCATCTCTGTTGAAGTGAGAAAAGTCCGACCGACACTTGCTGATCCAAACTCTGCAAGTGGTCGTACGAAGACACCAGTGCCTGCTGCATAGATATTTGTGCCAACTATTGCCATGCCAAAGACACCTTTTTGGGTAAGTCCAGAATTTACAGATGTCCAGTTTGCTCCATTGTTGGTTGAGAGAAACACCCCACTATCGATTGTTCCTGCAAATAGATTAGAGCCTATAGAGACAAGTACATTAATAAATCCGTCGGTTAAATCGTTATTTGCTCCAGCCCAGTTTGTGCCGTTGTTGGTTGAAAGGTAGACACCTGTTCCTTGAGACCCTGCAAAGATATTAGATCCGAGCTCGGTTAATGTATATATAGAAGTGCCGATTAAGTCACTTATTGCTGTCCAACTTGAACCATTATTCGTTGAAATGTATACTCCCATGCCTTCAGTACCGGCAAAAAGATTTGAGCCACTGAATCTCAATGCAGTAACCGAAATCCCCGTCATACCTGTATTGGCTGGCGTCCAGCTCGTGCCAGCGTTTGTCGAAATAAAGACACCATTATTGGTCCCTGCAAAGATATTTGTTCCGTTAACAGCCAGCGACCAGACATTTTTATCGGTCAAACCTGTACTGGCACTCGTCCAACTTGTGCCATTATTACTCGTAACATAAATACCGCCACCTTTCGTACCAGCAAAAAGATTGCTGCCACTTTGTGCAATCGCAAAAACATACACATTTGTCAAACCGGTACTCACTTTAGTCAGAGCAGATGATCCACTGGTCAGAAGATAGACTCCTCCACCATTTGTCCCTGCAAAGAGATTTGTGCCGCTTGTTGTTAAACAATTTACTGGGCGCCCTGAAAGACCGGTAACTTCTACCCATTGACTCTTTCCGATAGTTGTCAACAATGCGGAGATGCAAACTGTTATGAAAAGTCGTATTAACAATTGCGTATTATTTTTTCCCATGGTGAATTGATGGATAG
>JANYDV010000126.1 GCA_025363505.1 Bacteroidota bacterium | reverse complement strand
GCACCCGGCGAAACGATGATTGATGCCAAGCTCGAAGCGCGTATGCACAAGGCGCAAGTATGCTCGTCTTTGGTGCGACAGATGCGCGAACGTGCGAAGATCAAAGTTCGCCAGCCGCTCGAACGTTTGCTCATTCCGTGTGCAAATCGTTATGACATTGAAGAGCTTCGCAAGATCGAAGACATTGTGCTTGATGAGGTCAACGTCAAGCGTATCGAGTATGTACTCTTTGGTGATAGCGATGTCATCAAACGCAAGGCAAAAGCAAATTTTAAGACACTCGGCGCACGTCTCGGCAAACAAATGAAATCGGTTGCCGCTCGTATCACCAAAATGACCGATGAAGAAATCACTCGCTTCGAGCAGCAGATGTTTTTAGACCTGGAGATTGATGGCGAGAATGTTCGGCTCGAACGCGGCGATCTCGATGTCACTGCCGATGACGTCGAGGGCTGGCTCGTTTCGGGTGAAGCCGGAGTGACGGTCGCGCTTGATACCCACATCAGCCCCGAACTCTATTCCGAAGGTGTAGCTCGCGAGTTCGTTAATCGTATTCAGAACTTGCGCAAAGACTCGGGCTTTGAAGTAACCGATCGCATTAGCATTGCGGTCGGTGGTGCACCCGAGGCACTTTTGAGCGCAATTAAACAACACGAAAGCTATATCTCGGAAGAGACCCTTGCAAATGCCATTACCCCAACCGGAGCAGATGGTGGTTTGGAAATTGATCTCGGCGAGCTAAGCGCAACAGTCAGTATTATGAAGGCATAATACTCCTAAAAAATAGACGGGAGTATTTTGCGCTATCGAATGTTGTACGGCGTTCAATTTAGGCGACATTCGCCTCTCGTTTCTGTTACCCGACGCATCATTCTTCAGTAGAGGAGACCGTTATGGCAAAGACAGTAAAGAAGAGCATCGCAAAGGCAAAGAAAGTAGTCGCGAAGAAATCCGCGCCGAAAGCAGTAGCCAAAAAAGCTGCCGCTACGCCAAAGAAACCTGCTCCGAAAGTAGCGGCGTCAAAAAAAACGCCGGCTAAGAAGACTGTTGCCGCACCGACCAAGAAAGCAATTGTAGTGAGTAAAACAACACCAGCATCAAAAGTATCTAAAGCGGGACTTCCACCGGTAAAGCTGACTGCCAACGATAATGACATTATCGCTAATGCCAAAGCGCATTACGGCGCCAAAGATCTCGAATTCTTCAAGAAGGAGATCATCAGCCAACGCGAAGAAGCAAAAGAAGAATTTGATATTATCAGCCAACAACTCCTTGATACTTCAGGCGAGTATGATGCCGAAAATCAATCATTCTCACTCCATACTGCTGAACAAGGTTCGGATGCAATGGAGCGTGAGAAACAATATTTGCAAGCCCAGCGCACCAGCGACTTCATAAAAAAACTCGAAGAAGCCCTTGAACGTATTGATCGCGGAACATACGGTATCTGTGTGGTATGCGGTGATTTGATCGAGAAACAACGGTTGATGGCAGTGCCGATCACCCAAAAGCATGTTTCTTGCAAGAACAAAACGCAGATGAAGAAATTTGTTTCTTCCGATCAGTTCGGAGCTTCAGAGGAAGCCGGCGCTTGAGCGAACAACAATTAGAACCGACAGTTAAGCGATCCTTTCGAAATCTGTATTGGATCGCTGTTGTCGTGGTCTTCTTCGATCAACTTACAAAAGTATTAGTCAAAGGTTCTTCGGTGTTCGGTTTTCCGGGCATGCCGATCCACTCCTCAAAGCCGTTGCTTGGTGAAATATTTCGTATCACCTACGTTGAGAACCCCGGTATCGCATTCGGAATTAATTTTCCCGCACTCAAAATATTCTTCTCGCTGTTTTCGGTTGTTGCTGCGATCGCGATTTTTATCTACCTCCAGCGCAATTCGTTAAAGCTTGCATTTTGGGAGCGTATTGCACTTATCCTGATTATGGGTGGCGCGGTTGGTAATCTGATTGATCGTTGTTTTTATGGTGTCTTCTATGGCGAACAACCTCTGTTTTATGGACACGTTGTGGATTTTATCGACTTTGGATATAAAGAAAACTGGTTTCCCGTCTTTAACATTGCTGATTCTGCTGTGAGTATCGGCGTAACGATATTAGTCATTACACTTCTCTTCAAAAAAACAGAACCCACCGCACAAGAACTTCCGTCGTGAATTATGCTGCTATCACTTTGAGATAAATCAAATGATAGATTGAGTTATTATAAAGCAGAAATATTTTTTTCAAGGAGATCTTAGTGATGAGGGAAAAGATTAAATTAATTTGCAACAATTATTTGGATGGTGCTTGCCCCAAGTTGAAGAATGTAGCTACCATTGGATAAGGCAATCAAGGAAGAAAGAAGAATTTCGTCTCTTGAGTTTGTATCATCAATAGACAAGAGGTGATTCCCTAATATGTTGAAAAGTTTACATTCCCCCTTTAGTTCTTTTAAGGAATTCAATAGATGGGGAGCGGAGAATCTTGAGAGTATAAATCGTTTCTTGGAATTAAGGTTGAATTTTTCTCTTTCGAATTGCACGCCTACTTTTATGACGATCCTCATATTATATCCTGAGAATTGAAGTAACGGGATATTTTTGAGAGCACCATTGACACTGTCAATATTTACGTAACGATCAAACCTTAATTGGAATATGCTACTTCTCCCATTTGAGGTATCCCTATCTTCAGGCTGGCGTTTACGGAAGAAAAAATTCCCATACGTTTGTTCTAAAGTATCGAAGGCATTTCGCACACTGGCATATTGTGTATCAATGTCATGCCATGTTCTGTCTATAATGGTGTCTTCCGGACCCCAAGGAGCGGGGAGTTCAAAATAAGTAAATTGTACGACAAACCAACCTTTGGCATAGAATTGTCCATAAGTAGGAGAGCCGATACAACTATCCGCTTTGACTGAGTCAGGATTGTAATCAAGTGCTTCAGGGGTTTGCAATAGCTTTAGACAACTGTCGGCACACATAGCAGTAGACATAGTCTGTGTGAACAAAAGGGCAGTCACAGCAAAGACTATAATGAAAATATTTTTTTTCATGGAGATCTTAGGGATGTGGGACAATCCGAATTAATTTGCAACAATTATTTGGATGGTGCTTGTCACAAGTTGAATAGCACTTGTTAGATGAAACTATAATGAATAAGCTAATCGCAATCAGTTTTGGAATGAGGATAGATTTAAGCATGATTCTTTGGAGTTTAAGGAATAAAATTATTTACGAAGAAAAAAGGGAATACTATATTTATCATAAGAAAGGAAGTAATTTCCCGTAGGTATATCAATAATAGAATCAACAGGCGCTGCCGGAATAGGTAACATTGAGCCATATTGAAACCAAAATGTAAACCATTGCTTCGCAAATTTGTGAAGATAAGTGGGGGAAGAACTACAACTATCAACCATGATTGAATCTCGATTATGGAATGTAGTGTCGGATGAATTCCGCCATAATTTTAGAATTGCGCCCTGAGCATGCAAGTTCACTGTGCTGAATAAGCATAAAATACAGAAAGCGATCAGTGTACCGATAAAATTTTTCATGACTTGTGTTTTAAAAAAAGGACGAAATATAAATTTTTTTAGTGGATGACTAAGAATGATCCTCCTATTACTCCATTTATTTTCAAAAAATAAAGAGCTGGTGGAAGCGAAAGGGTGCTTATAATAGGGTGGTCAATCGTTAAAATATCTTTTTTTACCAGTTTCCCTACCGTAGAGAAAATCTCGTAATTATTTGTATTTTCTAAGTTACTGCCAGAAATTAATATCTCGGAGGTAGCGGGATTAGGGCGAATATAGAACTGATCTTTTCCTGTATAGAATTCATTTACTTTTGAGTTGAATACTCCCGACCGATCAAGATAACGTACTGTCCCTTTTGAAAGAAGAGGTATCATAAGCATTTGATTCACTGCCGCCTGAATATCGACAAGACTATCGAAACGCAATCCAAAAAATCTACTTGATATATCGCTGGTATCTCCTGCATATGCGACATCCTTATTAAGAATAAAATGTCCGACTTTTTGCTGCAATGTATCGAACCATGCTCGGGTTGAGGGATAAGCCGTGTCAATTTGTGTCCATTCGACATCAATAATAGAATCAACAGGCGCTGCCGGAATAGGTAACATTGAGCCATATTGAAACCAAAATGTAAACCATTGCTTCGCAAATTTGTGAAGATAAGTGGGAGAAGAACTGCAGCTATCAACCATGATTGAATCAGGATTATGGAAAGTGCTGTCGTATGGATTGTTTAGTAATTTTAAGCATGAACTGGTTTGTGCCTCTGCCAATCCAAGAGTGATTAGGACAAATATCATAAGTAGGAATACCTTCATCTTTGTCTCCGCGTTTACAGTTATTAAGACCACTGAAATCAATTGCAAATAGATTGATTATTATCGTATGTTGCTATTGGATGCTATGGTCTGTTTTCTGACAGAGGATAGGGTCCAATGCAAATATAAGAGACTTTTTCCAATTTCCAAATAATTTGACTAACTTTTTTAATTTTTTTGAAAACACTTAAAAAAGCATTAATATAGGGTTGTTTTAGTCGCTTTTAGCAGTTCACCACCTTGAGAATTTCTTCTATTTTAAGTAATTTCAGCTTATTGGAAGTGCTCGGTTTCGGTGCCGAACGTACTTCTTACTTCTTTTTCCAAGTGTGTTTTTAATTGTTTGAGGTCTTCAGTCAGTGGTTGTATCGAAGCAAGCGCGGCATCAAATTGTCTGCGCTTGTGTGAGGCGTCAGGGTCGGACGAACCAAATTTTTCTTTTGCCCAATCAATCAGTGACCGTTTAGTCGTAATACCTTCAAGCTCAATAATTGGCTTTTGCAATTGCGAAGGGTTGCCTTTTAATTTCCGTAAGAGCGACTCCATTGCCAGTAATTGCGCCAATTGATCAAAAGCACCTGAGGCACTATAGAGATGATGGAGGGTGTCGTAGGATTTCTTATAGAGTGCATGCTCTGACGGAATTCCGGCGGTACAAAGTAAATAGTGTAGTCGTGAAATATCGGTAAAATCAACGCTCGTTCGCTTTTTCAAGAATGCCATTGCCCGAAGCAGATCGAGTGCTTTTGCTTGTGTTCGAGGCGAGATGTAATAATCTTTCTGACGCGAACGCTCTTCGTGTGGGCGCTCTTGAAGCATACGATTGCGTTGCACTTCATAATGACGAATAACGAGATTTGTAAAATATAAATGTTCCGGGCTTACGGAGATTTCTTCGCCCGGGACATCCCCTTTTACAATACAAGTTGCATGCTTGAGCCAATCGAAAGAAATTTTTTGCGACGGAGGAAGTACGTTGCCCGATGCGCGAAGATATTGCTCACCAATTTGATACTGCACAAACGGATCTTTGTCAGGAATCACTAACGCCTTAAACAAAAAGCGATCAAGCAGTGCTTCGGTGATTTCGGAGATGCGAAGATAATTGGTTGCGGCTATCACACTATGAATAGATGACGGCTGTGATTGCAAGCCCCTCACGAGTGCTCGCTCATTGAGTGTCGTCAGCAATGCTCGGAGTGTATAATCATTTGCGTCGAAAATTTCATCGATAAACCCGAATTCACTTTCGATCAGCGAACCTTCGGTGTTATGGATGATGCGACCTTTCTTGAGTTCTTCGATGTCGAGACCACCGAAGTATGTATCGGGCTGCTGCTCTTTTGACGCTTGAACTTTGAAGATTCGTGCGCCATCGAACATTGCAAAAACTTGGTCGGCAAGTAATGTTTTTCCGACACCGGTGCGACTTTCGATTAAGATGTGTTCGCCAACCAATAATGCAAGAAAGATCTGTTCGATGATCTCGGTGCGATTGATTACTCGTCGCTCGACGAATTCCATCGCCGTTTTCAGACGAGAGATAAATATTTCGCGGTCAAACCCTGCCGGTGCTTGCGAAGCCATAACGTGCTCTATAGAATGAAGTTACTAAAATAAGCATAAAACCGCACTGCTCGGTCAAAAAACCATATATCCCGTTTTCAGTAGGTCGCTAAGATCGTCGATCTGAGCTAAAAGTTTGTCGGACTCCATTGCCCGCCGCCACTGTTAGCAAGCCACGAATGAAGAATCAAGAACCCGATATCACCGCTGAGAGCCTTATAGACGATACCGAACCTCTATTTACAGGCTTTCGTATTGTCCGGATTACTGTGCCTGCCGGAGAAACACCCGAACGGCTCGATCAATATCTTTCACGAATGATTGCTAATACTTCACGCTCGAAAGTGCGTGAAGGTTTGGATGCAGGGTTAGTGCAGATCAATAATAAGGTTGAACAACGACCTGCCTATAAGATCAAAGGCGGCGACGAGATTGAACTTCACATCCCCGCGACAAAACGTCACGAAGCACTTGCCGAGAATCTTCCGCTCGATATTATTTTTGAAGATGATGATATTATTATCATCAATAAAGCCGCAGGAATGGTCGTTCATCCTGCCCCCGGCACACCGAACGGCACCTTGCTTAATGCACTGCTTCATCACATGGATGTTCCTGCGACGACAGGGGCTACGCCGTCGGAGATGGACCGTGCGGGCATCGTGCATCGCCTTGATAAAGATACTTCAGGCTTGTTGGTGGTTGCTAAAAATGAATACTCGCATCGCAAACTTGCAAAACAATTTTTTGATCATACGGCACATCGTTTATATGAAGCCATCGTCTGGGGTGTTCCGAAAAAACGTTTTGATAAGATTGAATCGAATATCGGACGGCACCCGAAAGATCGTAAACGATTTACTATCCTCAGTGAGGGCGGTAAACTTGCGATCACCGAGTATATTATGCTCGAAGAGTTTTCCGGCTTTTCATTGCTTGAGTTAAAACTTCAGACGGGTCGGACCCATCAGATTCGTGTGCATCTGCAGCATTTAGGCTATCCGGTTTTTGGTGACCCAACCTATGGCGGCAGGGCAATGCACGTGAAACGTACTGATATAGCGCATTTCAAACAATGGGTTGATAATATGCTCGGCGGGTTTCCGAGACAAGCCCTGCACGCAAAAACATTGCGACTCACTCATCCAAGATCAGGTGAATTGATGGAATGGACTGTCGAGCTTCCCGATGATATGCAGCTCCTCATCAAAGAAATGCGAAAAATGGAAGGCGAATAACCTGTTTCTACTTCACTAAAACGAGTGTGTTCGATTTTGGTCCGAAACCTGTGAAGTATTATTTTGCTATCGTATAGCTCCGGAGTTATTGAGATTAGTTCTATTTTTACACCCGTATAGAAATACAGTACATAGAAGAAACATTAGGGGGATGTGTTCATCGTTATTCCTCCAGATGTTTTTCTATGACATTCCATTCTGTTTCGCTGACGGGTTGTACCGAGAGGCGTGAGCCACGTTGCAACAGTACCATTTTTTCTAAGCCGTTCATCT
>JANYDV010000328.1 GCA_025363505.1 Bacteroidota bacterium | reverse complement strand
TGGTTGTGCAGTTGTGGTATTAGTTGTCGCCAAAACCAACGGCTGAGTGTTAGTGGTGCCTATAAAACTACCAGTCGTACCATTGTAGCCGGCTGTAGGAGCATTCCCGGTGAGTAACCAACCGCCTAAGATAGTTGCCGGATCTGCCCAGACAGGTGTTCCGCCTGAGAGTGTCAGTACATATCCATTGGTTGTGGGTGCGAGCCATGCAAGCTGCCCCAAAGCATTACTGGTATAGAGTATTGATCCTAATGCTGTGCCGGCTGATGGAAAGCGCAACGTCCAGTTCGTCGTGAAGCCTGTCGTTGGTCCATCGATTGATAATACATGACTAAACGCATCTTGCAAGCGAATACGATACAGCGATTGCTGTGCTTCGGTTGCTGAAACCGCAACCAGCCACACCGCCATCGCTGTAACGATATATCGTAGTATTCTTGTCATTGATACGTTCTCCTTTTTATCAATTATAGTATGTCTCGGCGCTTGCGGCAGCGCAATTATTCATCGCGCCACCGCAGTGCCAGAAAACAACTACTACAAAAAGATTCTTTTGGCAGCTTAGTTCTGGAACGTCACGAGTGCAAACGATGCTGCAGTCGGATATCCGGAAACGACGAAGTCAAAAGTACCCGGTGCACCGGGAGTAATAGCGGTTACTGTTGCTGTGATCGGAAAACCACCAGCTTCGAGTACGGTGATATTAATTACCGTAGTTGCCGTAATCGTAAAGCCTGCCGGTGGTGCTTGAGATGCATAACTGAAAGCAGCTGCACTTAAAGCAATACGTGACTTATTAGTGATGTTTGCTGTATTGCTTGCGATGGTGATCGAACCTGCGCCATTGGTAATCGTTATTCCGGTGCCGGCTGTAAGTGTCGCCGCAGTAGGAGCTGCGCCGGTACTGCCGATCAATAATTGTCCATTGGTAAGTGCGGTCGATACTAAAGCAGTACCGCCGGCATTCATCGTCAAGACACCATTGCCTGTCAATGAACTTGCCCCTGTACCACCATTAGTTACGCCAAGGATACCGGTTACATCACCACCTGCACCATTCGATGCAAGATTCAATGCGCCAATCGTGATGTCACCTGCATTCGCCGCAAAATTGGCAACTTTTAGGATGCCATTTCCTGCAGGCTGTACCCAAGCAAGACCAACGTTCGCCGTATAGGCTACCGTATTCTTTGCTGTAAGTGTTAATCCATTTGCCGGATTCGTAGCACCTGCTTGCTGCAATTTGACACCACCAGCAAACGGTGCCGGTCCTTGAGCGTTTGCAGTGAGAGCAAAAAATGCTACCAGCGCAAATGCGGCGAGTGTTGAATAAAGAGTTCTCATAGTAGTTGTTAGTTTAGTTGTGAAAACAAAATACATTAGTTGAAAAAAAGTCATTTTGTGTTTTCCGGTTAATTTATTACTAAATAATTTAGCTGACCGGTTGTCGTGGGGTAAAATCCGCCGAATCTGATCGTAAATCCCACTCCAGGGGTGATCGAAGTCACACTTACTTCGTCGGTCTGACCGCTTGGGTCGATAATTGAAACGAGTACCACCGATGTCGAAATAATACCCGGATAGGGAATTGATAACGTGATCGCATTTAGTGGAATAATCACTGAACCTGAAAATTTATTGAGACCTGAGCCAACAAGACCATTTGAAATAACCTGCCCTGTACCTGATGGCTGAACTGTTGCCCCGTTGCCAACAATAATAGTTGTTCCTGGTTGTAATGTACCACTCGAAATTTGGCTTGCTGGGACCATAATCCCTGTAGGTATGGTAGTTACCCATTGCGGAAAACCAGTGGGGCTGATTGATAATATTGAACCGTTTGAACCCCCCGGAAGCTCGGTTGCAATGTTTGAGGCATTGCCATACCATATTGCACCCGCAGTTAGTGTCGGCAACGCATTGGTAACCCAACTTAAATTACCATTTTGATCTGAAATCAAAAAATTCACTCCGTTTGGCGGAGGCGTCGCGGGGAAATGCAATGAATAAGAAGAACTAAGTGGGCTTTGAAGATCTAATCGAAGAAAACGCAATGAACCGGAAAGATCGTCAAGTTGAAAACCGCTCGCACCCAAAATCCGCTGCTGAGCAACGGCAGAAATGCTTCCGCAGACGCTACAAATGAGCGTCAGTAAAAGTATTAGAAGAATTTTAAGACGCAAAGCAAGTAAAATATGCAAACTGGCACGATACTAACTCTCTATACAAGAGTAATACAAATATGGATTTGCTTTTTTGTGACAAAATTTTTCTCCGTGGATCGTAGATTACTTTTCGGGAAAACAAACTTTCAGGTGGGCAGTCCGTCAGTTCAGTTTTATTGATAGTATAGGTTGAGGCAAAACCGATACTATCAAAGGCGACATTAAAAACGAGTTAGGAAATAGAATCATTTCAAATTCCATGTATAAACATCAAAAAAAACAAATCTAAAATTACTCTAAACTTAGTATTCAGAAAGTGTTATTCCAAGCTTTTCTTTTACATAGATCAGCATCAACCCATACGGACCATATTCCTTAACGGCGTATTTTTTATACCGCTCCAATGCCTCTCCGGCAAGGGGTTTTTGCAACTCACAGCAGTCCATCAAGGTAGAAAGCACTGTAAATAAATTGCCGACCGAATAGACATTTACTCCGAGCTTTCGGCCTCGAAGTATTTGTTTACAACGATTAATCAAGATTCTTGAATGTTTAAAATCACGTAAGAGTATATAGCTGGCACATTCGACCAAGCGACACCGTATGTCAGAGAACAACTGATAATTCTTCTTTGAATTATAATCAAATGCCAACTCGATATGACGGATACCTTCCGAGCCACCGGTGAATAATTCTACCAGTGCGTTCATGATAGAAACCTGTACCGCAACATACGATGGGACAATATAATATGTATTAGCAAGTTCTTTTTTTAAGACCCGCCGTGCTGTTGCATAATCGTTATTACAGATTGCAAGCTCGACAAAACGAATAAGGTAATATGAATTATATTCAAAGACAGGATAAAACTCCGGCGAAGAAAAATAGGAAGAAAAAAGCGCGTAAGCCTTCGAAAAATTACCTCGAACGTACTCAATATCAGCATAACGAAGCGGGAACAACTGAACTTCATTTTGATAGAGTGGTATCGTTATCTGCCCAACATATTGTTCTGCCTGGCGATATGATCTCTCAACATTATCCGGATCATATTTGGTATAGAACCAATATTGAGCCCTTGCACAATGCGCTAAATATTTTGTTGTCGGTGAGCCATTGGTGTTTGTTCGCTTTTCATATCGATCAATGGCTTCGTCAAGCATAGGAACAGTAACAGCAATATCATCAGTCAGGAACAATTGGTAACGCAGTCCTTCGAGGAGTTCTACGCCATCATAGAGCAGAATACTTTTTGGATCACCGATAGAAAGACGCATATAGGTGTTGCGAATTTCATCAAGAAGCTCTTGATCAACCATCGTGAAGTCAAATCGGTAGATCAAAATCATTATTCTCAGATACATTTCTTGTTGCTCTTGTAGGCTGGCAACTTCGATCACATCGCGCTCGAAACGTCGGAGTACTTCTCGAAAAAGGACAAGTAAGTTTCGCTGGGATAAGAATTCCAATAATGGGAAGCCGCCGTCGGGTATTAGGGCGTCATAACACCTGCGAAGCATCACCGAGCATATCTGATGGAGATGCCCGACCGTGATTTTTTTTAATGCCGGTGGGTGTTTGGGACCAAGAGGCATTATCCGATATTGTGAGATGCAATACGATAACACCTGTCGTTGTTTTCCGACAGCCTCGATCTTGCGAATTGCCAATAGTTCGTCAGACGACAAGCTATTAATAAGCCGTTGCAGTTTTTGCATAAGTTGTTGTTGCTTCGGCGTCTAGATTCCCGTGGTGTACGCCTAAAGCTTAATTATCCAGTGAAAGAGGAAAAAGTTGGTCTTTAGGCAGACAGCCGGGGCTCGTCAACGCCAATGAATTTCTTTCAACTCTTGTGATCCAGTAAAAATATGTATTTTCTCTAAAATCTCCGACGTCCGCATGGTCAGTTCATATTTCCAAACCGATGACTGCACACGAACGATCAAGCAATGATCTTTTATCCGTTCCGGTATAGCGACGCTCGCAACGCGATCACCGACTATTTCTTCCCAATGAGCCAATGCTTCATATCGTACGGCATTTTCTTTTAAGCCGAAACGCAGAAGTGTCTCTTCAAGTATGGGCGTCAGTGCTATAGGGAACTTCATCTTACTGCAAATTTACGAAATATATTAGTGACAACATCTATTTTTCATAAATAGACCCGTTTTGAACCCGATACATTTTATCTTCTCCCGAGCGAAGAGTAAAGAATGTTGCAAATGTTTCGCGTGTCGTTGATGTGATAAATGTTTGTCCGTATGCACTGCCGGAAATCAACTCCAGCAATCTGCCTGCACGTTCGGCATCCAATTCACTAAATACATCATCGAGCAGTAAGATTGGTGTTTCGCCGGTAGCGTCGAACAAATACTGAAACTCCGCGAGCTTCATCGCTACCAGCAACGTCTTATGTTGCCCTTGCGAAGCAAATCTTCTTGCTTCACGATCATTATCAATAAATAGCAGTAATTCATCGCGATGAGCACCGGCAAGTGTAGTTGCACGTCGAAGCTCTTCTGTTTCTCGACGTTCAAATTCGCGCTCAAGCATGGGTCGGAAGTCATTGAGTATTACGGTTTCATCAAATCCCATTGGGCAATATGTTAATGAAGGCGTTTCGCTTCCGCCGGAGACCTCTTTATAACATCGTTCAAGGAACGGTCGGAATTCTTCAATAAAGATATTTCGACGAGTCATCAAGCGGGCAGATCGTTCGATCACTACTTCTGTCCACGGTGCAAGTTGTTGTCGTGCGGCAGTAATACTAATGCCGCGTTGCCTGCAATCTTGCAATAACGAATTGCGATGCTTCAATGCTTTGCGAAGCTCCATCTCATCTTCGAGATAAAGACTGCTTGCTTGTGATAATACCATCGAAAGAAATCGTCTGCGCTCTTCAGGCGAGCCACTGGTAATGATTTTATCATCAGGTGTGAGCGCTACGATCGGAATGCGCCCGATAAGGTCCCCTGAGCGGCGAAGCTTATCGTTGTTAAGTGCTATAGACCGTTTTGCCGGGGGTCCGATTGCGTAGTCAACTCGGCAATGGAGCGGGACTGCATTATCCGAAAGAAAACGAGCATCAATATTGTACGACGAAGCACCGGTCGAAAGAAGCACCGGGTCGGTAGCACCGGTAAAACTTTTGGTTAATGCCGCGACCGACAGCGTTTCGATCACCGTCGTCTTACCAGCACCATTGGGACCGATAAAAATATTAAAGCCCGGAGAGAAGCCGCGTATTTCTGTTAGGTGGTGATTACGAACCGACGTGATATGAATATCGGTACAGCGCAAGTACTATCGCGATATTAAGCACTCAAACGCACAGGCATCACCAACATCAAAATATCAAATGCACCTTGTGTAGCAGGCTCGATAATCACAGCACGTGTTGGCGTAGAAAATTTCATTGTGACCTCAGCATCATCAAGGTGCGCTAAGGCTTCGTCAACGAAACGACCATTGAAGCCGATTAACAACTCGTCATTATTATAATCGCAAGCAATATGCTCTTCTGCATTTGAACCTTCGTCCGCATTATCGGCAAGTATCGAAAGTTCATCTTTCTTAAGTTGCATTTTAATTTGACGGGTATCAGGATCGGCAAAAATCATCACACGCTTATTCGAAGCAAGGACGGTTTGTCGAGACACCGTTAACATTTTTTCGTTTTCACGAGGGATAACTGCTTCGTAATTAGGATATTGCTCGTCGATCAATCTCGAAAGGATTGAAATCGAGTCATTCTTGAACTCGATCTGTGTCGCACTAAAATTAATGGTCACTTCGCTGTCATCAGCAAATGATTTGGCAACCAAATTCACTGCCTTTGCCGGGACAATCACATCACGCTCGCTCTCACTCTTGAGATCAGGATTAGAAACACG
>JANYDV010000309.1 GCA_025363505.1 Bacteroidota bacterium | reverse complement strand
GAGCCGACACCAAAGATGTAACCCTGATCCATAATCTTACCGTCGGCAGTGCTCTGATTGCCAGTTGCCTCGACTTTAGCACTAGTCGCAACAAAGTTGTTTTTACTGACCTTCATTTCCCGACTATCAGTTATCTTTGGCATGGTTGGCAACAATATGGTGCAACAGTACATCTTGTCCACAGTGATGATGGCATCACTGTGGATGCCCAAAAAATTTGTGATGCTATTGACGAGACGACACTCATTGTCCCAATCAGTCACGTCTATTTCAGAAGTGGTGCGTTGCAGGATATTAAGACTATCATTGATAAAGCCCATTCGGTTGGGGCGTTGGTGATGGTCGATTCATATCAAGCCGCAGGAGTGGTACCGATAGATGTGAAAGAACTCAACGTTGATATCCTTGCCGCCGGAGTGTTGAAATGGCTCTGTGGGGGACCCGGAGCAGCATTTATGTATGTCCGACCCGATTTACAAGAACGCTTTCGCCCGGCAATTCGCGGTTGGCTTGGCGATAAAGAGCCCTTCGACTTTATTATGCCCGATGTTAACTTTGCATCAGGTATGCATCGTTTCTTAACATCAAGCATTCAAGTACCATGTCTTTATACTGCCATACCGTCGCTTGAGATCATCGGCAGTATTGGTCTTGATGCTATCAGAGCCAAATCCCTCGAGATGACTCAGCGTATTTTTGATAAATGTGACGAATATGGTTTTGCGGCTAATACACCTCGTGAATCACATCGCCGAGGCGGGCATGTTACCGTTGACCCTAACGGCATCACTCAAGGTAAACTCTCGACCAAAGAAATTAATGACGAACTCATCAGGCGAAGATTTATTGTTGATTATCGCCCACCCTTCGGCAGTAGAATTGCGCCACATTTCTATAACACTCTCGACGAAGTAGATGCCGTGATGGACGAAATGCGAAAGATCAAAGAATCCTGAGGGTTAAATGATTATTAAATGTTGTAGTATATTGATGCGAAGTGTCTTTACCCATTTTGGGTTACACCGATGAAAGTTGAATTTAGCGTTATTCGCCGGAAGGTGAAACATGCTCGGATAAGTGTTAGCCCCGAGCTTGTGGTAAAGGTTATAGTGCCACTTCGCTATGGAGAGAGCAATCTTCTTCGACTAATTGATGAGAAAGAAGCCTGGATCATCAAGACACTCGCGTATTTTCGAGAACTAACCGCTCGGCGCATAGCTCTCGAAACGAACGAAATCCTCTATCTCGGCAAACCAATAACGCGTCCTTCAGAAAGCGGCATCACCGCGTCAAGTCTGGAAGCATGGTATAAACACGAGGCAAAACACTATATTCCGAGGCGAGTTGCCGAACTTGCATCGGAGTATGATTTTGGCTATAACAAAATAATAATTCGTAGCGCCAAGACGCGATGGGGCACGTGCTCCATCAAAAAAAATGTAGCATTTAATTGGCGTCTCATCAAGGCACCGGCTGATATAATTGACTATGTAATCTTACACGAGCTGACACATACAGTCGTCTTCGACCACTCCAAACGCTTCTGGGATATGCTCGCAAGATTCTATCCCGACCACAAAGCCGCCAAGAAATGGCTCAAAGATCACGGACCGGAATTGTATTGAGATTACAGATTTGCATCAGGGATACATCGTTTCTTAACATCAAGCATTCAAGTGCCATGTCTTTATACTGCCATACCGTCGCTCGAGATGACTCAGCGTATTTTTGATTAATGTGACGAGTACAGTTTTGCGGCTAATAAACCTCGTGAACCACATCGCCGAGGCGGGCATATTACCGATGACCCTAACGGCATCACTTAAGGTAAACTCTCGAAGAAGTAGATGCCGTGATGGACGAAATGCGAAAGATCAAAGAAGCCTGATCACTAAAAGATGTACCCCTAACTCCATCTTTTTTTTCAGCAACACCGTTGTACACACCACGTTTTTTGGAAGGCAAGAATGCTTACAGACAATAGGGTGTTAATCTGGCAAGCAATAAAAACATAAGTATGCTCCGAATAAAAATTCTTCTATTAACATCTGTGCTCATTGCCAGTTGTTCAACTACACAAAGTCCGGATTCAAGTGGAGCGGACACTTGTACATTAAAGTTAAACACCGAGAAAAGAATTAGTATGCTTGTTGATGGTTTTGGGAAAAAGAATTTGCTCATTGATTTCGATATACGGGTACATCAACCTCCTTATGATACTTCTGATCATGCAATGACCTTTGAACAATTAATATTTGCAGATTCCAGTTATTACTATGAGGCAGTATCAGGAATTATTGATCCTGTTATTGTTGGAGATGATGGTGAATTGGTTGTTCTTGCTGTCAGATTACCTTCCTTCCATCCTGGGACATATTCATGGACAGGGACATCGAAAGCCGGAAGGAATGGTGTTGTGTTTAATTTAAGCCGTCAAGATTCATCGAAAGGGGTTTATCGCCCGGTATCCGGGAAAACAATGATTGATTATCAGAAAAAAACGGCTTTCGGAAAACCAGATTCACTGTATGGCTCTTTTTGTGGCACACTTCAAAATGCCGTTGGCGATAAGATCACAGTTCACGAAGGCAAATTCTATTTGATTTTTCCTTGATTTTCACTATGAGAGAGAAATATAATCTTACGGAATCTTCTTTTGAAGTTTTTGCTTCGTTTAGAAGATTAAACTTCAGTTAAAACTATGAAACAGAAACTGATTATCATAGCCTCCCTTCTTTCCTTAACATTTTACTTTTTATCCAACGCTCAATGCCAATGGGTTGAAGCCAATGGTATAGATATTAGCGAAGTCTATTGCTTTGCTAATAGTGGTTCAAGTCTTTTTTTAGGATCAAATAGTGGAGTACTTCGGTCAACAGACAACGGTAATAGCTGGTCGAAGACTCAGTTAAAAAATAAAAAGATATCTTTACTACTTGGCACCGCTACAAATCTTTTTGCTGTAACACCGTATAATCTGCTTCACTCTACAGATATGGGTGCAACTTGGATTCCCTTCGATTCCGGCTTACCTGTATTTAACGTAAAATCATTAGCTGGAATTGGTAACAATCTTTTTGCAAGTACTCCGACTGGAATTTTTCGCTCAAAAAATAATAGTTCTAATTGGGTTAAAGTCACAGGTAAGGAATGGGACAGTTCTTCAATTAAGATGCTTCATGCAGATAGTACAAATGTTTTTGCAGCGATTGCCCATGGCATTATCCTTTCAACAGATGAAGGAGCAACTTGGAAAGCGGTGAACGTCGGTTCGAATAATAATATAGTTTTTATCTTTGCTAAAATCGGTTCTCATATTTTTGCAGACACTTATGAGGGAATATTTATTTCAAACAATAATGGATTAAGTTGGTCTTCGAGAGGTACAAATTTATCACAATATGTATACTCAGTTGCTACGAATGGGAAAGATATTTATGTTTCAACTTACGACGGAATTTTTTCCTCAAGTGATGATGGTGTTAATTGGACTAAAATAGAGAAAAAGCCAAGCTTCTATCCTAGTAATGCTCTTGCTATAAGTGGACCTAATCTTTTGGCAGGCACACGTGGATTATATCGATCAGAGGATACAGGAAAAACCTGGTTGAGGGTAGGTTTGTACACATCAGCTTATAGCTTCTACAAATTAAATGATACTTTATTAGTTTCGGGGTCCGGTGGAACATCCTGGTCAAACGATAATGGTATTAGCTGGACTTCCAGTACGGATGAATTATGTGGAGGGATAGGTTCTGTTTTGAGTAGTAACAACTATCTATATGCTGGTACGGGATGCAATCTCTCACGCTCTAGTGATGGAGGAAAAACTTGGATGATTGCTGGACTTGCTGGTATCCAGGTGAATGATATTTTTTTCCTAGGATCTGATTTTTTTGCTTGTACAAGAAATGGTATTTATGTTTCCCCGAATAATAATGGAAGTTGGCAAAGAGGCGATTTAATTGACATTCCTGTCTATACTTATGCAAAAAACGGTAATGATATTTACGTAGCAACTGAAAATGGAGTATTTCGTTCGGAAGATAGTTGCAAAAGTTGGACTACGGCAAATAATGGGTTGACAAATACTTCTGTTTATACTTTGGCAGTCAGCGGCACGAATCTCTTCGCCGGGACAAGCGGAGGAGGATTTGTTTCAGGTGACAGAGGAAAACATTGGCGAGAAATGAATTCAGGTTTGCCAAAAAATATTATTTACTCCTTTGCTGTTTTAGGGACTAATATAATAGCGGGCACTTATGGGGGAATATTTCTTTCGAGCAACTATGGCAATGATTGGATTAATATAAGTGACGGGTTGCCGATGGAGCCTTCCGTGTATGCTTTTTACAGCAATGATAGTACTATCTTCGCAGGGTCTAGATACGGTGTTTGGCGGCACCCACTCT
Organism: Bacteroidota bacterium; assembly: GCA_025363505.1. Classification (GTDB taxonomy): domain Bacteria; phylum Bacteroidota; class Ignavibacteria; order Palsa-1295; family Palsa-1295; genus JAFDZW01. The sequence continues at coordinate 4,791 of JANYDV010000309.1, read as the reverse complement.
CGGAATTGATAAATACAAATGTAGCTGAGGAAACTCACCAAAATCAATTGTCAATCAAAAGTTATCCTAACCCATTCTCCCAATCAACTTCAATAAAATTTTCTTCATCCGAACATAGCTTTGTGGAAGTCTTCATATACAATCTCCTCGGCTCTGAAGTTGCGAGACTCTTTACTGGTGAACTTGATGCAGGAGAGCATTCTTTCTCATGGGATGCGCATGGAATGCTTGTGGGTATGTATATCTGCGTGGTTAAAGTGGGAAGAGATTTGAAGGTGATTCCGTTAGTACTTTTGAAATAATTTTTATTATTATTTGTCTTTCCGAAAACGCTTCTGGGATATGCTCGCAAGATTCTATCCCGACCACAAAGCCGCCAAGAAATGGCTCAAAGACCACGGACCGGAATTGTATTAAGACTATCGATCATCACATGCGAACTAATTCAATCGCTGTGGAATTTAGACTGAATAGATATTTTTTTACACTTATACTACATTATAAAAAAATCGAAGCGTTAATGAAAAACATTGTACTGAGCATGCTCCTGATATTCTCCCTTGCATCGTGTGCAAAATATATGGATAACCAACAGGCTAATGCCGGCGATTCGGCAGCGATAGCCGATAGTCTCAACAAGCTCACTGCAAAACCGCTGACGAAAGAAAATCTTTCAGGTGTATGGATGCGTATGCTTGCAACGCAAAAAGCAGAAGAAGGATATAATCTCAAAGCCGACGGTAGACTCGCGCTGATCAATTTTTATACGATGCACGGAGACCACTGGCAATTATCGGGTGATACGCTCTCTTTCTATAAATATAGCGATCAAGATACTATCGCAAAACCATCGTTAGCAAAGGTGCTCAGATTAAATGACACTACATTGGTGATCGCGCCAATCGGTGCACCGAGTGGCTATAGCGAAACCTATCATCGTCGATCGATCAATCTTTCAAAACGTTTTTCGGAAGTATTCCATAAAGAATTTATGGGAAGGCTTCAGCCATTTCAGACCATCGATCACCCGTTCGAGCTGACAACCATTTTAAAGGGAGCAATCACACTCAATTCGCCAAACGATCACGTGAGATTCTCAATTAAAAAAGATGGGATACAAGTCAATGAGAAACCGGTCACGAAATGGGTCGGGGATTTCCCGCCCGGGAAGTATGTGGTCAGTGTGTTTTACCCCAACCCCAGTCCTAACGCCAAGACAACCGAAACCGCCGAGTATTCTGTGGTTGTCTCTGAAGAATAAGATTTTTCTCGGTTAAATCTCTCCGGTTAAAAATAGGCTATTTTTCTTGAGCCAGCTTTGCGCAGTTAGCGATATAAATTCTATTGAGTTTGATACGCTCCGAGAGTGTGAGCAAAATATTTCTTGCGTTCGTGCTGGTTGCTTTTAGAATGCTTCTGGTGTCTGGTGAAGCAACGCTCATTATCTTTTTGGGCATCACATTATCAACCGTTTCGATTGTCGGCAGGAGCTGGCGCAGTTGCGCTGTGATCACTGATGCATACGAATTGATTCTCGTTTTTGCCGCACTGATCACATTTGCATTGCGGTGGCTTGTTTGTGTGGCTATACATTCAGGATCCGCCCGACACGGATGCAGCGTTCGCTCAGCGCGCCACCGTTCGTATGCAACGGAAATGTAATAATTATATGCTTCTTCGATTGCCTGATAGGAGGCATTAAAATTTTTCTCAATGACTTGAAGTTGATTCGCAATTGCAAGACACGAATCGTCACTCACAATATTCTTCGGACTGAGCGCTTGGGCGGTGACAATCGGAGTTTCCGCAGGATGAGATTGTTTTACGGCTTTTTGTTTCGAAATATAATTTCCTATTGCTGTCGCTTGCTGATCAGTTTTATTTCGGTGCAGCAGATTATCACCTTGAAGCAAAACGAGGTAGGTCTGGAGTTGCCCCTCAAAGCTATCAATGTCACTCGAAGCATCAATGAGATCAGGGTTTGTACGTTGCAAGAATCCGTCATCAGGAACAGATGACGGGGGGGGGAGTCGTTTGAGATACGCACCAAAACTTCTTACTGAAGTCTGAGCAGCGACCGAACTCACAACGCATAACGCTGAGAAATAGAAAGCAACGATGATAGCAAATGTCTTTGTTGGAAGAGACACAACGCCTCCGATTATTTTATGCAAACAGTAACTACTTAACACACAAATCTAAGACAATAATCACCAAATAATTCTAAGTTTCCTAATGGCGGGCATCCCCTTCGGAAATCATTTGCTTTACCCGTGTAGTTACCACACTATGCAACACTCAATACAGCCGGTCGAAACCGGCACCGTTCACGAATTTCAGGGAAAGATCCCCATCATCGACAAAACCTGTTTTCTTGCCGCCGGTTCACGTATTATCGGTGATGTCGTGCTTGAGGAAAATGTCAGCGTATGGTTTAATGTGGTGATCCGAGGCGATGTCGAACGCGTCAGAATAGGGCGCAACAGTAATATTCAAGACAATGTCGTCATTCATGTCACCCATTTCAAAAATCCAACGAAAATTGGCGAAAACGTTACGATCGGGCATAGTGCTGTCTTACACGGCTGTACCATATTAGATGGTGCATTAGTCGGGATGAATGCCGTTGTGCTTGATAAAGCTGTCATTGGCGAAGGATCACTCGTTGCCGCCGGAGCCGTCGTTACCCCACATACTCATATCCCAGCGGGTATGCTTGCCGCAGGTATTCCCGCAAAAGTAATTCGAGCACTCACCGAAGAAGAGAAAACTATGGTCGCCGAAGGTGCACCGAACTATATGATGTACGTCCAGCACTTCCGAAACGAATTAGAGCCAAAGAAATGGGATATCGGGGAATTTGCTCAATAGCATTAACTTGCTGAATTTTAAGCTATTACCCATATATTACAATTAATATTGGGTACAAAATTACCCCCAAGTGTCACATTTAACCATATTTCTGTGTCTTTTGTATAGTTAGGTACAGAGGCAATAAGAAACCAGTGAAAAAAGAACTGAAAGACATATTGCCTTCTGATCAAAAGGCGCCTAAAGACCCTTCGCCGGTGGTAGAGTCGAATGAGCTCGACAATATTTCCCTCAGCGCAGTATCATTAACGCCAGACCGCGAGACACAGCTCTTTCACAACTTTTTAGAAGGCGATGATGCCGCGTTCCGAACGCTCTATGATGCGTTCGAGCGCTCGCTCTATATCTATTGCTGCCGTATCTTGAAAAACGAAAGTGAAGCCAAAGATCTCTTTCAAGATATTTGGGTCAGGATGTATAAGATGCGAGGCGAACGGATACAGGTCAGAAGATTTTCGGGCTTGTTGTTTACTGTGGCAAGAAATTATTGCCTGAACGCTCTTCGCGACAACAAGGGCTACGCAGCTATCTCGCTTGACGATATTTCTGATGAAACAGAGATCATCGTCCGGACGAAAGATATTGAGAATGCTGATCTTCGCGAATTGTTGCAGCGTGCTCTTTCACAGTTGCCGTTCAATCAACGAGAATCGTTTATTCTCCGCGAATACGTCGGCTATAGTTATGATGAGATCGCTGAGATTATGGGCACAAACTCCGCGAACGTTCGTGCCAGAGCGCACCGGGCTCGTGAGCGCCTTCGTACAGTAGTCGGAGCATGGATGGAATTGCGAACATCCGAAAAAGAATAGCAATACAATTTTTAGAATAGATGATATGACACAACACGATAATATCAGTTCGTACATCGACAACGAACTCAGTCACGAACAAGAACAGGACTTTCTGATATCGCTCGCCTCAAGCGAAGCGCTTCGGAAGTCGTTCCGCTCGGAATTAGTGCTCAAGAACATTGTCCATCGTGATGATGCTCTGACGACACCTTCTCGTGATATGCGCCCTGCAGTACTTGCGACACTTGGCATCGTTACTGTTGCCGGTGTCACCGAAACGGCACATGGCACTGCGGTCGCAGCGAAATCTTCTGTATTAAAAACACTGTTCGCGACGAAGCTCAATGCTATTATTACCGCTTCGCTCGTTTCCGTGTCGGCTATTGGCGGCTATGCCGTTCGTAGCTATGTTGCGCCTTCCGCACCGGCACCGACGACCATCGAACGTCAGGTCAACAATAACAACAGTCTACAAACACCTACTTCACAACCGCATGACGTCCAAACTCCGGTTGAAAATATATCGCCAGTCTCACTCGGAAGCGCCCCTGACAAAGTAGTTTCTTCAAAAGCCGTTTCGAAGAAACATCTCGGAGCTCAAACGACCACCCAGATGCCAACAATTACCAATATTGGCAGTGGTGGTGTTACTGTAGAACCGCCGATCAAGATAAAACCGTAAGCAAGACTGTAATTAACTCAGTCATACGTCTTCTATGAATCATTCTCAAAATTAGGGAATGAACTTCATAGAAGACGTATTTTTATAGTATGACATCTTACCGAGACTAACAAGAGTGCTACTACGAGCGGCATATTTCTTCTTACTGTACACTATTACGGCAGTTCCGGCTCTGCACGGACAGCCCACCTTGCCAAGCCAACCAAAAAAAACGATTACTGTTTATAAAGACACAGCCATCTTTGAAAAGATAATTCACAAGAGTACACCCCCATCTATTATTGTTGGTGGCGCCATTGCCTTTCACACTGTCAACGATAAATTACTGCCACTACCCCTCTCCCAAGATTGCGAAAAATTTTTAAGCGGTAAAGGTCTCAAACCGTTTCTACAACTTGGGTTGGACTTCGCGCTCAGTAACGGTCTCTTTCACATTCGACCGAC
>JANYDV010000169.1 GCA_025363505.1 Bacteroidota bacterium | reverse complement strand
CCAGTGTGATAATTGTGGGACGTATCTTAATCAAACAGAACTGATCAATCCTCGATCGAAGATTACGGGGAATAAGCCTATTGTTCGAGCAACGAAGCATTGGTTTTTTCGGCTGTCGAATTATCAAAAGTCGCTTGAAACTTGGATTGAGACCAAAGCAGGAAGCTGGCGCGAGATGGTTGTTCAGCAAACACGTAGTTGGCTCAAGTCAGGTCTGAATGATCGTCCGATCACGCGTGATCTTGACTGGGGTGTGCCTGTACCGCTTGAAGGGGCAGAAGGTAAAGTACTTTATGTTTGGTTCGATGCACCAATTGGCTATATTACCGCAACGAAAGAACATTTGCCAAACGATTGGCAGCAGTGGTGGAAAGATGACGAGAATCTCGATTGGGTTTGCTTCTTGGGTAAAGACAATATAGTCTTTCATACGATTATGTTTCCGGCGATGCTCGAAGCATACAACGATGCGAAGACCGGCTTTACCTATAAACTTCCGACGAACGTTCCGGCAAATGAGTTTATGAATCTCGAAGGTCGTAAACTTTCGAAATCAAAAGGCTGGACGATCGAGCCCCACGAAATTCTTGATCGCTATGATGCTGATCTGATTCGTTACGCCATAGCCTGTAATCTTCCGGAGTCAAAAGACTCCGATTTCTCATGGAAAGACTTTCAGGCACACATCAACAACGAGCTTGCTGATATTCTCGGAAATTATGCGAATCGGGTTCTGACGTTTGTGAAGAATAATTTTGATGGGAAGATACCCGATGCTGAGGTTGATGGTTCATTCTTAAATGACTATTCAGTTCTTGGAGCAGTTCTTGCTTCGCACTACGAAGCATTTGAGTTGCGAGAAGCAACAAATGTGTCAATAGATTTTGCCCGCAAAGCAAATAAATATTTTAATGATTCTGCACCTTGGAAGCAAATAAAGACTGATAAAGCTCAGGCTGAAAAAATAATGCGTACTTGTCTCGAAGCATTGCGAGCGATGACAATTTATCTTCAACCACTTTTGCCAAATACTTGTGTAAAAATTGCTTTGATGCTTTCCATTAAATTAGAGTCAGATTGGAATAGTGCAGCTACACCGTCACTTATTCCGAACACGGCTATTGGAGAAGTTGGCATTCTCTTCACCAAACTCGAAGATACACAAATGGAAGCTGAACTGAAGTCTCTGCAGGAAATGTCGGCGCGATATGATGTTGCTCGTGCAGCTGAACCGAAGAAGGCACCGGATTTGATAACGATAGATGACTTTAAGAAGATACAACTTCGTACCGCAACCGTACTTGAAGCCGAGCGAGTACCAAAGTCGAAAAAATTATTAAAATTACAAATCGAAGTCGGGGGTGAACGCCGTCAGATCGTTGCCGGCATTGCCGAGAAATATAAGCCCGAAGAATTGATCGGCAAGACGATCGTAGTAGTCGCCAACTTGCAACCTGCAACACTCATGGGCAACGAGTCAAACGGTATGCTTCTTGCTGTCAATGACGAGAAGGGAATCGTCACGCTTGTCGGACCAAACAGCGAAGCCGGCAGCGGTTTGGAAGTTCGGTAAACATTCGTCGTATATTTGAAATGATTTGAATCACACCATCCCCTCAGTTGAGGGGATTTTTATTACATCATTCTCTATGCAAGACACACTCGTCCCCCATTCAAAACGTGCAGTCAATATGGCTGTGCTCGTTGCGGCACTCGGATATTTTGTCGACATTTATGATCTGCTCTTATTTAGTATCGTCAGAATCACGAGTCTCAAAAGTATGGGCGTTGCTGATAGCGAACTACTCAATACAGGTTCGATGCTGCTATCAATGCAAATGGGCGGGATGCTGGTCGGCGGTATATTGTGGGGAATCTTAGGTGATAAGAAGGGGCGTCTATCGGTGCTCTTCGGTTCGATTATTCTCTATTCGCTCGCCAATATTGCAAACGGATTTGTGCAGACCGTTGAAATGTATGCTGTGCTTCGTGTGATCGCTGGTATTGGTCTTGCCGGTGAACTTGGTGCCGGTGTGACACTTGTTAGCGAGATTATGTCGAAAGAGTCTCGTGGTTGGGGCTCGACCGTCATCGCAGGTATCGGCGTGCTTGGGGCGGTGCTTGCAGCTATTATCGGTAAACAATATGATTGGCGCACCTGTTTTTTTATTGGTGGTGCGATGGGTTTTGCACTGCTTGCGTTGCGTATCGGTGTGTATGAATCGGGAATGTTCGAGCACGTTAAAAAGACAAACGCCACTCGCGGAAATTTCTTTAAACTCTTTTCGAACAAACAAAACACATTAAAATATCTACGAGTGATCGGCATCGGAATGCCAACGTGGTTCGTCGTCGGCATTCTTATTACATTCTCACCTGAGTTTGGCAAAGCATTTGGTATGACCGAACTCCCTGTGCCCGGACAAGCGGTAATGTTCTCGTATATCGGTCTTTCGATAGGCGATGTCCTTTCCGGCTACACAACCTATAAACTCCGAAGCCGCAAAAAAGCAATGGTGATATTCTTAACGATGACAGGTTTATTTATCTCGTCCTATTTTATTTTTTCACCGATTCCATTACCCTGGTTTTATTTTATCTGTGCATTGCTTGGTTTTGGTACAGGCTACTGGGCAATGTTCGTGACAATTGCAAGCGAACAATTTGGCACGAACATCAGAGCGACGGTAACAACTACTGCTCCGAATTTTGTACGTGGTGCTGTTGTCCCGATCACTGCACTGTTTAATTGGTGGCGCGGTCCGATGGGTATTAGCGGCAGTGCGATTGCTGTCGGGGCGATTACAATGTGCATCG
>JANYDV010000082.1 GCA_025363505.1 Bacteroidota bacterium | reverse complement strand
TCCGGAGTTTGGCAGCTCGGTCGTGACAATGAATGCCCTATCATTGCCAACTGGTATGTATATTGTTGGGTATCGCTCGAGAGGAATTATCACTACCTCAAAAGTACAAATTCTTCGCTAAGCATATCAGTGCTCAATACGTATTTGCTGAGAGACGACCGTAGCAGAAGTTTTCATCCGTAAGTAATATATTCCAGATGGGAATGAAGCTGTCGGTATTGTTACCGACGGCATTGATTTGTTGTCAATAATAATTTCTTTTATCATGACACCGAGGACATTAATGATCTCCAATGATGCATCGCTTCGACCCGCGAGATCATAGTCAATTGTGATGACACTATTCGCCGGATTTGGTCTGATGCTATTGAATTTTGGAATCTTGCCGGTTAACATAAACGAGGAAATCGTGCTATCGCCACATTGTGGTAATACTTGAAATGTCGTTGAAGGTATCGAACATAATTGCAACGGCGTGTTCCCGACAATAGAAAAGCTATCAAGCAGGACAGGACACGACATCGTATTTGTTAATGTAACCAAAAAACGCAAATAGATGATAGGTTTTGTAAAGTCCGATTTGTTAGTAATAGAATCATTGAGATCAATAGCACAATTAAGCCCATCTTCGGAAGTAGGAGTGATAGAAATTGTTTTGAAATTTTGACTTAACGTCAAAAATGATTGATATGCCGCTTTTATAGGTGTGAGCAGATTACCATTGTATGACAGATGGAAGGCGATATGTTTGATATTGATGCTATCACTCGGGGTAAGAATACTAATAGGGATCAGAACACTATCTCCCACTTTTGTCGGTATTGGCTCATTGACAATTGGTTCTGGGGAGCGCGAGTGTGAAGCAATGATCGTCAAAATTGTATCAAAGATGCGCCCTGCCTCTGAGCCTTTTAATCTCAGTCTCAGCGTTCGTGTTTCATTAAGAGTACTTTGATAACGAATGCGAATGCTATCGTTACTATATCTCGAAATAACATTCGGCGAACTGACAACAGAGAATGCACCACTCGTGTCTGAGAGGATAATACTGTCAATCACCAGTGGCGAACAATTCAAATTGATAAGAGGAAATGAAACACTTCCGGCTTGGCAGAAATGGGTTTGAATTGCAGCCGAGACTTTTGAAAGTCCTAAAATAGGTCTTTTGGAAGTGACGAGTAATGTACCATCTCAGCCGTCAGTGGTTTTCCAAATACCGCCGAGATTATCAAAAGCATACACCACTTCGCCGCTACATCCGGTTACAGCAAATCGAGTATCACGCTCATTTGACGGTCCACCCACAGATTTCCATGTTGCACCAAGATCAGTCGAGCGGAAGAGACCAACATCTCTTTGATTAAAAGTCTTTTCTGTTTGAATATAGATAACAGAGTCTGCTCCGGCAATATGACCGGTGTAATTAGCGGGTCTTGCATTTGGTAATGAGAGCCCTTGCCATGAGACACCTGTATTGGTGGTGCGATAGAGTTGTGTGTTGTGATTAAAATCATCTCCTTCTGGGAGTGTAAAAAAAATATTTTTCCCCTTTACTGCGTAAACTGACCAAGCTTCTTTGAGCGGAGCACCTTGCAACCAACTTCTACCGCCATCATGTGTTAACCAGCAATTAGCCGACCCTATAGAAGGACCTATTGTTACTATTCCATTCATATCGTCACTGAAGTCGATCCCATTGCTCCAATTTCTTCGTCCTCCTGAAAATATCGTATTAAAGGTGTTGCCATCATTAAATGAAACACCTGCAGGTTGACTACTTGTATTCCATGATGTTACGATCACTGCCGAAGAAGTAACATACACACACGTTCCCCTTTCAAGTTGACCGGGATTGACATCAACCCAAGAAAGTCCTGCATCAGTTGTTTTCCATAAGTAAGAGTTGCCGATTGAATAGATTGAAGCATATCCAATCATTGAGTCTTTCATAAAGATGCTGGTAATACGACCTTGTGCTATTGGGGGAGTAACACTTTCTGTCCAAGAAGTCCCACCATTCGTCGTTCGAAAAATTTTTGGGAAAGCGGGAGTAATTGAGAAGATTCCTTCACCAATAAATCCATAGTTTTCATCAATAAAAAAGCCACACCCGATCGGATAATTTCCTGTAGAGGGACCTATTTCTTTCCATGAACCGAAAGAGACATTGACACCACTACAAAAAATCAACAGGAATATGATATAGGGACGTATGGTCATTGAAATAGTGCTTCAATGATCAACAACGACATTCAGGTGGTGAACAGTGCCATTATTTGTTTTTAGCGAGAGTATATAAAACCCCGATGGAATTCCTTCGACTGAGAATTTGTGTTCGGAGTATCCAATAGAACTATGTAATAGTTGATGCGCGACATTTTGTCCGGAGGTATTTATCAAATCGGCAACGACTTCCGAAGCAAAAGGCATCTGTGATGAAATAGTTACTTCACTATGAACCGGATTAGGTCTGACCGTGAATAGTGGTGTCAAATTCTCTTTACGCAAGGCTTTAATCAGCACTGAATCGCCACACTCAGTTTTTAGTACGAACTTGCCAAAGTCGGAATTTGTCGTGAAGGCGCTGCAAGTTCCTAAGAGGGAAGCATTTCCATTATTGACAAAATTAACGGTTTGTATTGTTACAGGAGTTGATACCGAGTCGCTTAGGTAAGTATGAGCGAACACTAAAAACAACGGCTTAACTGACGAGCCACTAACAGTCGTTGTTTTCTTGAGTTTAATATCGAAACTCCAAATGCCTTTGCTGATCTGAAAGATGGTATCAAATGTCACAAAACTTTCGAGTTGAGTCGTAGTTAAAAAGATACTGTCAGGTTGAAGTAAGTCATCATTCAGAAAAATTGTACCTGTAATCTCGTTCAATGGAATTGGAGTAGA
>JANYDV010000079.1 GCA_025363505.1 Bacteroidota bacterium | reverse complement strand
ATCTTTGCCATCGGATCAATATGCACCGCTTCGGTAATGTGAAGTTGAGAAGATGAATCGCTAATGTTTGAACCGATAACATCAAAATACTTTGGTTGCAAAACTATTTCCTTCCACCAGGGAGGAATAGATTTTACCGGCTTTGCACAATTAAATTTAATACAGCCTGTACCACTTGGAAGAGTATGATCTACTGACTTTGAACTGTCATCCCATTTCTGCACCACAATTGAGAATGAGCCGCAGACCAACGTGTCTGGCATTTTTACTTTTGGTTTGAGGATGACAACATCACTGTTGCCAAACTCGAATGCACAAGCAGGCGAATAGCCGTCGTTACGAAAAGCGGTGGTGTTGCTTGGGTCAGTTGCTCTGACACGCCACGCATATTTCTTGCCTGTGGCAAGTTTGAGTTCAGTTGATTGCAGTAATAATGAGCTTACCGAGCGTACCTCTTGTGTGATGACAGGGCGTAATGCTGAACTACGAAAAGCGGCTTCGGGCTCTTGTTTTGCCTGAAGCTCGACCACTTTCAGTTCATAGACAATTTGCGCAGGTGCACCGACGGGGGGGATCCATTGAAATTGAATGAACGGTGTTTTCTCTGTTTCGAGCTTTGCATCACAAGCGGGTGATAAGAGTATCGGCGCATCGGTATTTCTGATTTCAAAACTCACACATCCCGTCGGAGCATCACCCGAGAGTGGCGCGAGTGTACGAAAGTCTAATGCTTGTACACAGATCGAATAGATACCATCGGGGAGCATGTGGGTTCTGGCAATGGTCGTGACATTGGTGCCACGAAAACGAACGACATTTGCATCGAAGACTCTAAAATCATTGAGGTTGAGTTGTCTCGTCGAGTTAGCATCTATATGAATGCTCGGCACCGGCACTTCATTCTTGGTTTCCATTGATAGGGAGCCATCGTTATTTCTGGCACTCCCACCGAGGCGAAAATCGTGAGCACGAGAACTTGTATTAATAATCGTGATCATCAATCGGTTCGGATTTGACATCCACGCATCAAGATTGGGCGAATACGGTGGTATGACCGTCGGGATGACCTGCAAGTCCTGCGCAGTTACAAGATGCGGCGCAAAAAACGAAACAATCAAGAAAATCGGAATCAGATACCGTGATAGGCAAAACTGTCGCGGCGACAATGCCGAGAAATAGGAATGATGCATAGATACCTCCAATTCAAACCACAAATCCGGCGAGGCACAACCCTCAGCGCGATCTGTTATGTAATAGAAGTTTCATCTGAAGATTACGTCAGATGTCTGGGGAGAAACTGTTGCAGTCGTGTTTCATTATCACAATAACAACATTGGTCATAACTGCAAACTTACTTAAAAACAAATATATGACAATTTATTTGGATTTCCAAATAAAATTATTGAATGTGGAAAAATGGCAAAAAAAAGCTCCGAACAACGTTGGAGCCTTATATTATAGAAAGAGAGTTTTTTTCAAATCAACAAATAATCCTTCACCTCAGGGATGATGCCTTTTGCGGTGCCGAGGGCGAAGAGATAGTCGAGGGCTTTTTTGCCGCGCTCGCCCATATCGTAGGTCACGTCATTGACATACATTTTTACGAATTTCTCGCCGAGTTCGTTATCTATTCCACGTCCCCATTGCATTGCATAGGGAATTGAGCCTTCGGGGTCTTCATAGGCTAATTTGATCGAGGCTTGGAGTGCTTCGCGGACTTTCGTTGCGCCTTCGATACCAAAATCTTTACGTACTAAGTCTAAACCGAGCGGCAATGGCAAGCCGCCTGTTTCGGCTTCCCATTTAGTGCCAAAATCTACCAGCTTGTTCAATCCATAGCTCGCCCAAGTGAGCTGACCTTCGTGGATTAGTAACCCTGCATCAACTTCGCCATCAAGGACGGCATCAATAATCTTATCAAACGCCATTTCTTTGCTCTCGATGTCGCCGTACCATGATTGCAATAGCAAATTGGCGGTTGTGAGCTTACCCGGTTGGGCGATGACCTTACCTTTGAGTTCTTCCATCGTTTTGTACTTCTTCGAGACGATGATTGGACCGTAACCTTCGCCCATCGAAGCACCCGTCTTCATTATCCAATAATGCTCGCTGACATAGGGATAGGCGTGGGCACTGATAGCGGTGACAGGAAGTTCGGCTTTCATTGCTCTGACGTTCAGTGACTGAATATCATCGAGCACATGATCTATTTCATAACCGGGGATAGTGACTTTGCCCGAGCCAAAACCGTAGAACAT
>JANYDV010000224.1 GCA_025363505.1 Bacteroidota bacterium | reverse complement strand
GTGCCCGTATTTTCCTCGCGGAGTTCGATAGAAATATCACGAACAGCATAATATGCTCCGCGCGGAGAGAGCGACTTATCGGACTTCACAAATGAGAACAACGAGTTCGCGGTGTTCACATACACCCGGAGCGAATCAGCTTCGGGTAATTGACGAGAGATGATCGTCAGTTGATTTCCATAATCAAAATAGGTTCGCGAGTCAAGCGCGAAACGTTGTGCGGCTGCGCTACCACAGCAGAGCAACGACAGTAGCAGTACTAATTGTTTTGTGCGCCCTCGATAACCCATTGTTTTAGTCCTTGACGATTGTTTTCGGTTAACCCCGGAACACCAACATATCCACGATGTATCTGACGACCAAACACGACTCTGATCAATCCGCAATTTGTATCACCCGGCTGATTGACAACATTGGTGGCTCGTGACCCAACCCACGAAGTCAGATCGACTTGATAATTATCTGCTCTGGCAGCGTCATGACATCCTTGTACGTTACAAGAGATAGTAAAGAGCGGCTCGACGTGGCTTCTAAAACTTACACCTGTTGCCGGAAACACAACATCTGCGGGAGAGGTAATGTCAGCACTCGAGCAACCGCTATATATGATTAACACGGCGCAGACCAAAATGTATCGTCGGCAGATTTTCATTATGAGTATAACTCCAATGCCCTAAAAAAAAACTCCCCACATTCCGGAGAATGCGAGGAGCCATTAGTTTGCCTTATCAACATCCCGGTGTTTTCGGGGTCGGGACCCCGTGTGAGCAGTGGAGAAACTCTAGAATAAGTGGAGTATATTATTCCTTGATTCTTTTAAAATTTGATTGCCGACTGAATAACAAGATATGATTCTTTAAAAACCCTCATAGTCTTTCCTGCTTTGGTGGTCGCCCATCTGATCTGAACAGTGCCACCAGTGGAGCCTGTAATGACAGCTCCAGTAAAGCGAACAAAGCCACGAATACTCGAAATATTTACCTGTGTTCCCGCCCCGGTAGAATTAGTACCCAGCCGTAACATATTAATATCTTGTTGCTGATTACCATTTGCACCGCCAAAAATAATCATTTCGGCATCACTTCCGGTAGGCACAGTCAATCCAGCTTGAGCAATAGCTCCTGTGGATGTTCCTGAATCGATAAGCATACACTCTACCTGATACCAAGTATTTGGAGACGCAGTAAATTTTAGTTCATTATCATCAATCAGTGTACCTCCGGCATTATCGTCTTGGTCAGCGGTTTTTCGAACAAGTAGTCGAGTTGATACACCGTTGACAGCACCGGAGTTGCCCTGAATAACCCATCGGCTCATTGTCGCATCGTAAACAAGCGATACAATTCCGGAGTCACTGATTTGCATATCAGTTTTTGCAGGATTAAATATCTGGTTAGCACTTGATGATCCTGAGTTCATATGGGCAATTGTCATTGCATTCGAACTCGCATTAAATAATGTCAGTTGCTTACCATCAGTTCCACCCGTTAATCCGGTAATGACGAAATTTCCGGTAGGACCAGTGATACGATAATTACTGGTGTCACCAATAGTAACGTTATTATTGTTTCCGGCTGCGAGTGACGTTAAGCCAATAGAACGAATTGCCAAACCTCCATTTATATCCATCTTTACATTCGGTGATGATGTATTGATACCAACACGTCCGGTTGTGCCTTTAATGCGAACACGTTCGGTGGCTCCGTTCGCACCGGAAAAGAACTCTATGTCCTGAGCGGTTGCATTCGTTGTGGCGATAACCAATGGAAAGGCACTGGTTGTACCGAGAAAATTACCGGAGTTTGCTGTACCATTAAATGCCGCCGCAATTGAATTCCCGGTCAACGACCAATAACTGCTTCCAACCAATGTACTTGGGTCAACCCAGCTAAGATTGCTCGATGCACCACCACTCGAAATAAGTACTTGGTTTGCAGTTGGTGCAGTCAAAGGAAGCGTGTAATTAATATTTGAAACACCTTGGGCGCCTGCTTGGAAAGTTGTTAATCCTGTCGAAGTGCCTTTTAATTGTAATTGACCAGCAATCTGACCATTGCCGCTGATATTAAAATTTGATGAAGCTTGCAGAGTTGTACCGTTAACGATATAACTTCCCGCAAGACTTGGAATATCCGTTGACGCTAATGCACGGAATGTTGGGGTTGCTGCAGCACCCGTTGCAGGTCCTGCAAAGATCGTTGCCGCTGTCTGTGTTACGAGAGAAGCGGTCAATGTTCCACTCGTCGTTACCGGAGAGTTAGTTACCGTGAAGATCGAAGGCATTGCCAAACCAACGCTGGTGACCGTACCTTGAGGTACAGTAGCCCATGACGAATTTGTACCGTCGGTTGTTAAAAATTTCGTGCCATTGCC
>JANYDV010000222.1 GCA_025363505.1 Bacteroidota bacterium | reverse complement strand
CCAACGCAGAGTATATTATTCGTAAATATCAACTCACGACAGGTCAATATGAATTTCAAATGCTCTATGGTGTGCGCGATTCGTTGCGTCGCTCGTTAATTGCTGCCGGACATCGTCTTCGAGTGTACGTACCGTTTGGTGCCGATTGGTATGGTTACTCAGTTCGCCGCTTAAAAGAAAATCCCGGCATTGCAGGATATATTGTCAAAGCACTCTTTACAAGAAAATAATAATGGCATTTTCAAAATATTATACTCTCGAAGAAGCTCGTTCGACGCTCGAGGAAATTCGTACGACGATCACAGAGATGGTCGAGCTAAAACACGCATTAACTGAAAAAGGCTATGATGTCTATCATCACCAATATTTTGGCGGACACGGACCCAACGGGCAAAAATACTTCCCGAATGAGATGGAGCGCTTGGTGGAGATTGTCAAAGATCTCTCGGAGCGTGGCATCGAGATAAAAGATATTGACAAAGGTCTTATTGATTTCCCATATATTCGCTCGAACGGCGAGGAAGTCTATTTGTGTTATATGCACGGCGAACCCGAGATTGTTGCCTGGCATCCACTCGAAGGTGGTTTTGGCTCACGACGTTCGTTAGAAGAATTATAATTTTTTTAAAAGTATTATGAAAACTACTACACGTTTCCTTCCGATCATCGTCTGTATCAGCTTCTTAGTAATATTGCAAAGCTGTAAGAAAGATGACAAACCTCAAACTGCCGAACAAAAAGTAGATAGTATGATGAGATCAGCGGTATCACCTGCCGATACAGGTACACCAATTGCCTCCGATGGTGGCAAAGTAAGCTTTAGCGACAAAGCCAAAAAAGGACAAGCTATTTTTTATAATACATCATTCGGAAAAATAAAAGCATCGTGTGCGATGTGTCATAGCGACGGCACCAATACCACGAAAGACGCCCATACCCGCGCAGGGCATACCCTTGCAGGTGTGACAAGTCGCACAGCGACGTGGAATGGGATGTATAAGGGTGATGATCTGCAAAAAAATGCTTATGGCGCAAGACTTTGTGCATCTGCTTTCCAACATCGTGGCGATGGCGATCTGAATAAAGCGCTTACCCAAGATGAAGTTGAATCTCTTATTGAATATCTCACAGCACTCAATGCCACACCGGGGGCTATTACAAAAAATCTTACAATACAGTGGGTCGCAAAGCCGACATTTAAAGATGACCAGCAACCGGATGAAAAGCTTGTGAAGCCAGCTGTCAAGGCTATTATGAAACTTCCGGGCGATCCCGCAAAAGGACAAGTGGTCTTTCAATCGACATGCTCGAACTGTCATGATCTCAAAGCTAAAAAAATCGGACCCTCGATGGTGGATGCAGCGACAGATATGAGTTATGTGGCGCAGTCTATCCGTACCGGTTCATCGGCAATGCCATTCTTTTCTAAAGATATTCTTAACGACCAGCAGATCGCTGATGTGATTGCTTATATCCAAAGCTCTCTCAATCAATAATTTTTAGACTCCAGACACAATCCCCATTTTTCTCGTATAAGAGATAATGGGGACTTTTTTTGTGTTATAGTCTGTCTTAAGAAGTATGAAGTACTTTGTAACGATCATAGGATGTCTTTTTCTCATGGTTTCCTCGCTCTTTGGGCAGTCGAAGCTTATGATTCCTATGGACTTACAGCAAAATGACCACTTAAAAGCCTACGGCATCACTTTTTGGGCTCTCAATAAAAGTATCGAAGTTGATTGGCTTCTGAATTATCGTGGCGGAAGTTTTTTGATGGATTATTCCGATCTTATAGCCGCCGAATGCCGAATTCGTGGTGTATCATTTCAGCAGATCGATCAATCAAGTGCTCAGTCGATCTATGACCTTGTCCAATCAAACGACAAGAATATGGATGTCGAAAAACTCGAAAAGGCACCGAAGATCGCCGTCTATGTTCCGCCGGGTTTCCAACCATGGGATGATGCGGTGACACTTGCGCTTGATTATGCCGAGGTACCATACGAAAAAGTGTGGGACGATGAAGTGATCTCCGGCAAACTCACAAAATATGATTGGCTCCATTTGCATCACGAAGATTTCACAGGACAATACGGAAAGTTTTATGGAAGTTCGCGCAATGAACCGTGGTATCAGTCCCAAGTACGACTGCTCGAAGCCGAAGCAAAAAAACTTGGTTTCACAAAAGTAAGCGAGCTTAAAAAAGCAGTGGTCAGGAAAATCAAAGACTACGTCGCCAACGGCGGCTTTATGTTTGCAATGTGCTCGGCAACCGATAGTTACGACATCGCTATTGCAGCAGATAACACTGATATTTGTGATGCCGTATTCGATGGCGATCCTATTGATCCTGACTACAACTCGAAGTTGGACTTCACAAAAACATTTGCATTTGAAAATTTTAAGTTAGAGACAAGCCCGTTTGTCTATGAATACTCGAACATCGATGTCCAACCAAACGAAGTGGGTGGGCAAGATAACGACTATTTTACGCTCTTCGATTTTTCGGCAAAGTTCGACCCTGTGCCATCAATGCTGACACAAAACCATGTAAATGTTGTTCGTGGATTTATGGGGCAGACAACGATGTTTCATAAGTCGCTGATCAAGAAATCCGTAACGATCCTTGGTGAGCGCGAAGGGACGGATCAAGTGCGGTATCTCTTTTCAAATTTTGGCAGGGGGTTTTTCGCCTTTTATGGCGGTCATGACCCGGAAGATTATCAGCATGCCGTTAACGATCCGCCAACTGATCTCAAGCTACATAAAAATAGCCCGGGTTACCGTTTAATTCTTAACAATGTGCTGTTTCCGGCGGCAAAAAAGAAAAAATTAAAGACGTAATATGCCAAAAAGTGCCGCAAAGAAAGAAGAAGAACAACCGCTAACGTTCGGACCGGTCACGACCGGTTGGCTCAAAGCGATCGGTGTACTTACTGTTAAAGATATTAAAGATCGCGGAGCCATCGAAGTCTTTCGTGCTCTTGTCGAGCAACGCTTCAACCCAAGCGTGGTGATGATTTATGTGCTTGAAGGTGCTATTCTTGATATCCATTGGAATCAAATCCCCAAAGAACGCCAGGAAGAACTGAAGCGCGAAGCGACCGCTATCAAACTCGCCCAGCAACTACTTCAACGATAGAGTATATTCTATTTCTTTAGACCAAGTTGTTTACGAAGTGTGAGTGGAAGTGCCCTACCACCTTCACGAAGCGTCAATCCTGAAACAGAATCCAGGTGATCTTTAAGAAATTCGAACGTGCTCTCGGGGTAGTGCTTTACTATTTCTCGAAGTGTCCATCCAATTGCTTTTCGAATAAAGAATTCTTTTTCCTGCAATAACTCTTCGAATGTATCAAAGGCATACTCCGCCTGTAATTGTTTCTTTCTTGACGGAAGGACATGGACTAAAATTGAAGCCCTGCGCGTCCAAAGATGTTTACTACTTGACCATCTACGAACGTTGGGGTAGATCTCATCGCCATATTGCATTGCCATAACACCAAGCATCTTTGTCGAAATATAATCGAGCATTGCCCAACCTTCGCATTGAGCCACCATTTTTTTGATCATCGGCAGGTCAGCCGGAGTTAATTCTTTCTGAACACGTTCTAACAGCATCAATCCTGTGACTTGTTCTTCAAACCAATCAGAATTCCACAAAATATGGATCGTTGGGAGAATATCTGCTTTAGAAAGTCTCGGCTTAGTCTGCCAAACTTTTTTCACGCATTCAACTAGAACTGCTGTCTTGAGACCATAAAATTTCTTCGTGGATTTATGATACTGTTTATGAAATACTGCATACTTGGGGTTTGCATTCTTTCTTAAAAGTATTTGCAATTGCTTGATCTGCTGTTCAGATATTCTAGACATACATATATAGTTGGTGATAATATTATTGTAATCTCGAACTTGTATATTCGTGGTTATGATCTCACGTCGCGAATTACTACAACACTCAGCAACGCTGCTTTCCCTCACTCCGCTCCGACTATTAGCGAGCTGTGTCCATTCACCCACTTCAATAGAAGTTGAGCCCGTAACAAATACAATTCGTATCGATCTTCGTAACCCGGAATATGCAGTGTTAAGAGTAATACAAGGATCACAATATGTTTCTATACAGCACAAACGGGTATCATTAATCGTTACTCGAGTCTCGTCAGATCAATTTGATGCTGTCTCTTCAGAATGTACCCACCACGGTTGTGATGTAAACTTATATGATCCATTAGTGGGCGGACTTTCATGCGACTGTCATCATTCATTCTATGCGCCTGATGGCACAGTACTTGGTGGTCCTGCACCGAAGCCATTACCAAAAGCACTAACCATCTTTGATGGTGTTCATATATTAAAAATCGATATTAGTACTTTTTGATATTAGTGTTCCGATTGTCGAACGCTCGCACAAATTTAATCTCGTCATAGGAAATTGATGCGTCGTTGAGATACTCCATTACCGGCTTGAGAAAAATCGCTTTTGTTTCGATCAATGCTTTCCGAATTTTCTCAGTTTTTTCAGTAGCCACCAATCTATCAAGACTATTGATCACACCTGTCAGCAAACCATCCCCAAGATGCTCAGCGACGGTTGCTTTACTGAGACGTCGCTCAATGGCGATCTCTTCGATTGTTTTTCCTTTGGCAAAAAGACTAATTGATTCAAAAGCTGTTTCTTTGAATTTGGGAGCAACCGGTTCTTCTTGTTTCAATTCAACTGTTCTAATTTCCGTATGACCGGTCCTGAATTCTGCGATAGCTGTTATAAAGAAATGTCCAAAATCATTTGCTTTCTTTTTGCCGACGCCGGAGAGTTTCAAAAGATCGTCTATGGTTTCAGGAAGCAATGCCGTCATTTGTTTAAGGACAGTATCATGGAAGATGACATACGGCGGCACATCACGCCCTGCAGCGATCGTTGAGCGAACGCCGCGCAAGACATCAAATAATTTGGCATTCATCTCCGGCATATCGGCAATCGCAGTCCGCGATTTCTGTTCGCGCAATTCTTTCTTTGCTCGATCCGGAATTGCCGAAAGCCAAATGGGCGACTTGCTTTCAATAGCCGTTTTTGCTTTAGGAGTAAGTCTCAAAACGCCATACTCACCATAACGAACAAGATATTTTTCTCTCTCGAGCTCTTGTCCAATGTGATGCCATACTTTTTTCTTGTGGTCCTTGCCAATACCAAAAGTGGTCAGGGTGTGGTGTCGATTATGAAGGATTCGGTCATTGTCTTCACCCATTAAAATTTCGGTAATATATCCTGCCCCGAATCCTTCTTTCGTGCGAATCACTGTTGATAAAAATTTCTGCGCTTCGATTGTCAAGTCTACTTTTGCTGATCGGTTTGTTATCCCGAGACAATTATCACAAGCACCGCAATTCGACTGCGTCATTTCTTCGCCGAAGTATTCGAGCACATAACTTTTACGGCAACTTGTCAACTCAGCATAGTTACACATTTCGGCAAGCGCAAGGCGTTGATGCTGTGCGATCTTCGGATCACTAATATCTTGAATGAAGCGTTCAATTTTTATTTTATCACTACGTGAATAAAATAGTAAACAGTCAGATGGAAGCCCATCGCGTCCGGCTCGACCAGTTTCCTGATAATAGCCTTCGAGATTTTTGGATATATCATAATGCACCACAAAACGCACATTTGATTTATCAATCCCCATACCAAATGCGATCGTAGCACAAATAATATCAACTTTATCCCGAATAAAAAGCTCTTGATTTTTTGAACGAAGCTTGCTATCTAATCCTGCATGATAGGCAAGAGCTTTAAATCCTTTAGCTTTTAATTTTTCTGCGAGCCGCTCGGTCGAGTCGCGGCTCATGCAATAGATAATACCCGATTCATCTTTATGGCTTTTCAAAAACCCGATCAGCTCATCAAATGTCTCTTGCTTTGGTCGTACAAGATAGGTAAGGTTCGGACGATTAAAACTCGCTTTATATCGTTTGACCGATTTTAATTGTAACTGTTGGACAATATCATCTGCCACGCGAGTTGTCGCCGTAGCAGTCAGTGCAATGATCGGGGTTTTCGGGAATCTCTTTTTTAATATGGAAAGTTGTCGGTATTCAACACGAAAGTCATGTCCCCACTCGCTGATACAATGGGCTTCGTCAATGGCAAAGTAAGCGATAGGAAGTTTAGAAACAAAGCTGAGAAATTCGGGAATGAGTAGTCGTTCCGGCGCACAGTAAAGAAGCTTTACTGCACCACGTCTCACAAGATCTTTTCGATGCTCATTTTCTTGCGGATCAAGCGAGCTATTGAGGAATGTTGCTGTTATGCCAATCTCATTTAAGCTATCTACTTGATCTTTCATCAGCGCGATCAATGGGCTAACAACGATGACAAGACCTTTGGAATGTAAAGCAGGAAGCTGATAACAGAGCGATTTTCCGCCACCGGTCGGCATTAAGACAAACGTATCACGTCCGCCAAGAGTATCTTCGATGATCTCTCGCTGAAGAGGGCGAAATTCATCATAGCCAAAATAGCTCTTTAATGTATCGTATATGGATTGGTACCCATCATTCATACTATTCATTTACAAAAAAAAGGGCACCAGAAACAAATTTAAGCGACGGTATGATATACAGCCAACACATCATCGTCTTCTTCGATCTTCTCGATCATCTCGAACACTTCTTCGGCTTGTTCTTCGGTAAGTTCTTTGGTAGTAGTAGCGATACGCTCGATCTTTGACTCCGTTGCCGCAATCTTCTTTTCTTCGAGTGCCTTGTGCATACCCGCAAAATCAGCAAACGAAGTATAGACTACTAACTCGTCGTCTTCTTCTTTAATATCTTCTGCGCCATAGTCAATCAACTCAAGTTCAAGTGCATCGCGATCAATACCCGCAGCAGGGATGCGAAACACACCTTTACGCTCGAACATAAACGTAAGCGATCCGCTCATGGCAATGGAGCCTTCGGCTTTGACAAAATAATTACGAATATTAGCAACTGTACGAGTCGGGTTATCGGTTGCACACTCGACCATCACGGCGATACCATAAGGACCATAGCCTTCGTATAACGCCTCCTCAAAATTTTCGGCTTCTTTGCTCGATGCTCGTTTGATCGCCCCTTCAACGCGATCTTTCGGCATATTAACGCCTTTCGCATTGGCAATAGCCGAACGAAGACGCGGATTACCATGCGGATCAGCTCCGCCGAGTTTTACAGCGATAGCAAGTTCTTTACCAATTTTCGTAAACGCCTTGGACATCTTGTCCCAGCGTTTCATTTTACGTACTTTTCGAAATTCGAATGCTCTGCCCATAGTAGTAAATTTATTGAAGCAGAGAAACACGGAACAGGGATGTTTTGTCCTATCTTTTAGCGAGGATTAGTTGCCGAACCTTGGATTGACCACGTTATTATATATTGATCCAAAAGTATATGTAAAACCAACTGATGTAAAGTACGAATAACTCGTTTTTAATTGATGAAGCTGAAGTAATACCTCCTCGCTCGAGAGCCCAACCTTCGGGAGAAATATCTGATCATGGATAATTGCATAATTACCGGTAAGACGAATTGAAAATCCCTCGAAAAGCCGAAACTGAAGGTTTGCATAGACATTCAACTCCGTCAATGAAAGGTCATTAAGATACTGCGACCCGGCAAGGGTCAACTCTGTCGATCCCCATGGTTGCGTAAAGATAAGACTGGCTGAAAGTATATGAGTACCGATTAATTCTTCGGTCTTATCATAGATTGTTGTGTCATAATATTTATATTTATCCACGCCTATTTTATATAGTATTCTCAACTGACGGGTAGTGGACTGGTTATAGGGGAAAATATTGTACTCAAGCCCCATTGCCGTATTGATATTAAGTTTTCTGTTACGAAAAGTTGATGTTCCAATCGAAACGGAGGGACCTGTTGACCAATGATCCGATAAACTTCCCACAGCTAAAGCGTCAAATGACCCCGAACGTGCAAAACTCTTGATTCCCAGATCTATAAAATTATTTTCTGTATAGCTTCCGAAGAGATTCAAGCGAATCTTCCATTGCGGAGTAGTTCGGTTTGCAGAGAGATTACTCCAATAATTATAAAATCTAAATCCTTGCTCCAGGTTTACGTATCCATTCACATCAGCACTGAATACCCAACTATCCCAGGGATCTATAACTGTCAGCGCAGAGGTATCTGCAGAACTGGTATTAAATGCAATGCGTGATGCTTGCGAGGAGTGCGAAACATATCGCGTGAGCCCAAGCATTAACGTATGAACCGTTTCAGTTCTGAATTCACTGGGTGTGTTCGACTCCTGTTGAAGAAATCGGAGCGTATCATTTAATCCTTTGAATTGCTTTTGACCGAGAAAGGAGAATGTATATCGCGAACCTCCGTTAGCGGCAAGTTCTTTTATAACGTAACAATGAACATCGGCTTCGACTTGATCTCGCACAAAATCGACATAAGGTATTTCTTTGCGAACAAAATCAAAATCGCATGTTTCACACCCAAAGTACAGTTTCACTTTTCCGGAGGTATCATTCGTCTGTCCCAAAACAGTCAAGCATGGAACAAATAGCAGTGTAAAAACAACAAATAGTTTGATCACTTATTCTTGGGTAAAATAAAGAACCTCTGTTGTTCGAGCAGAGCCAACGTTTGTTTCAGGAGGCTTTTATGCCGCCTTGGTTACTGCCTCCCATTTGCGTTCGTCGAAAATGATTTCGTGGGCGAGTTTTCTGCCTTTTTCGTCTATCTTATGAAGAGGCATAATTTTCCCGGAATGGACGATCGCCATATCAAGTCCTGCTTCGATTGCATAATGTAAAAACACTGAATTCAGAACGTGACGTGAATGCGGATTCAAGCCGAAAGAAATATTTGATACACCAAGTACCGTGCGTACTTTCGGATGAAGTTTTTTCAGTAAACGGATAGCCTCGATGGTCTCGATACCAGCTTTACGAAATTCTTCGTCTCCGGAGCCGAGTGTAAATGTCAGTGTATCGAAAATTAGATCTTCTTCGCGCATTCCATATTTATTTACCGAAAGATCAATGATGCGTTCAGCAACTTCTACTTTTCGTTCGCGAGTTTTGGTCATTCCTTGTTCGTCAATCGTCAAGGCTATGACCGCTGCACCATATCGTTTGCAAAGAGGCAACACATGCCCCATACGTTCTTCGCCGTCTTCGAGATTAATCGAGTTGATGATCGCACGACCGGCATAGAGTTTTAATGCTTCTTCGATCACTGGATATTCAGTAGAATCAATAACGACAGGCAAAGTGACCTGAGTATTAAAAATCTTCATCGTCTCACGCATATCACGGACTTCATCACGACCGACATACGCTACACAAAGATCGAGCATATGTGCCCCTTCTTTGGTTTGCTCTTTTGCCATATTCACAGCGCCTTCGTAATCTTCGGCAAGGATCAACTCGCGGAATTTCTTCGAACCGTTGGTATTGCAACGCTCGCCGATAATAACGGGTGCAGGCTCCATATCAAACGGAGCAGGCGAATAGATTGACGAGGCAGCCGGAGTCCAGGTGACTTGTCTTTCTGCCGATCTAATCGTTTCCGATAGACTGGAAAGTGTTGCGATGTGGTCTTTGGTAGTCCCGCAACATCCGCCAATGACTGATACCCCGAGATCACTGACAAAATGGGTCATCCATTTCCCCATTTCTGCGGGAGTAAGATGATAATGTGCCACGCCACCGACATTTTCAGGTAAACCCGCATTTGGCATACAAAAAATTGGCTTTGTCGAATTCTGTGCAAGAAAACGAACGTTCTCTTCCATTTCTTTCGGACCGGTAGCGCAATTCATTCCGATCAGCGAGATAATATCATACGGATCAAGTGCCGTAAGTGCAGCACCAATCTCGGTGCCCATCAACATTGTTCCCATTGTTTCGATCGTCACTGATGTCACAATCGGGAGTTGTTTCTTGCGCTCTGCAAACACATCCATTGCCGCAGCAAGAGCGCATTTCATTTGAAGCAAGTCTTGGCTTGTCTCAATACAAAACAGATCGGCACCACCATCAAGCAATCCGAGCATTTGCGTGTAATATGTTTCGCGCATCGCATCGAAGGTAATATGTCCGAGCGATGGAAGCTTTGTTGTAGGTCCGATAGAGCCGGCAACAAAACGCGGTTTTGATGGAGTTGAATATTCCTTCGCAATTTTGGCTGCAAGCTCTGCCGCTTTTTTCGAAAGATCATAGCCCAAATGTTCGAGGTTATATTCGGCAAGGACGATCGGCATCGAACCAAACGTATCGGTTTCGATCACATCTGCACCAGCTTCGAGATAGTCTTTATGTACCAGTTCGACCGCCGAAGGTTTGGTGATCACTAAATATTCATTACAACCCGCATATTCCTCGCCACCAAAGTCATCGGCGGTTAAGTTCTGCGTCTGCAAATGCGTCCCGGTTGCTCCGTCAAAAACAATCGGTCGCTCACGAAGTAATTCTAAAAATGTCATAGTAATAACATATAACCATTATAACAAACGGAAGTTCAAATTTGATGAAACAGAAAGGACTGCGTGTTGAGTAATTACAAAATAACCGGTTTTATCCAATCACCCGATAGACCATCCACTTCTGTGTGCCGGGGATGATAAATGGGGCGAGGGCATCGGAGTGTACTTTAAATTGTGGTTGGCTCATCCCGGTGAGTGCCGCTTCGAAATCAGCGAGAGTCTCGAAAACATATTCATCTATAATATGTGATGCGGTCTCGCCAATGTGGCCGACAAGTAAGCGTGTGCTCTTGACACGCTTGAACTCGCTTGATCGCATTTTCTCATCTCCCCA
>JANYDV010000052.1 GCA_025363505.1 Bacteroidota bacterium | reverse complement strand
GTCTTTGGCGGCATGTTCGACCCCCCACACCTCGGCCATCTCATCCTTGCCGAGCTTGCTTGCGAACAACTCAAACTCGATTCGATCATCTTCATACCGACAGGTACACATCCGCTAAAAAACGCGAGTTTGTATTCGTCTCCGGCTCATCGTTTAGCGATGACCAAACTTGCCATTGAGGCAAACCCAAAGTTTGTCTTATCCGATAGAGAGATTATTAAAAGTGAGACTTCATTTACAGTCGATACTCTTGAAGCCATTGCGACAGAACATTCTGACAGCAAATTGTATCTACTACTGGGAATGGATAATATTGCGATCTTTGATCAATGGCATAAGACAGATAGAATTCTCGAATTATCTACGATAGCTGTTTATGATCGCCTTGCTGAAAAAACGGTAAGTATCCCTGAAGAGCTTTCAAACAAGATCACAAGAATACATTCTCCACTGATTGGCATTTCCTCTACTATGGTTCGAGAACGTGTTAAGAATAATTTAAGCATACAATATTTTACTCCCGATGCAGTGCGTGAATATATACTCGAACACTTTCTTTATATGGGTTGAGGCATACCATTAACAAGCATTAATAGCAACTCTTCTATTTCTTTCAGACGCTCAACATTACGATCTTTCGAATTCAGCTTCACCACAACTCTCAACTTTCTTCCATCTGGAACAAGACGTACCCGCGACTCACCGATCGTTTTGAAACTTTGTATGATGTGAGGAAAAAATTGTTGATAATACTCCGATTGATTTTCTGCAGGCAATGTGATCCGGAGTGTTCGTGATACCTCGTCAATAGCAATGCCTCGGAATCCAAGTCGTAGTGACAATTCACGAATGCTTGCGATGTGCAATAAATTATTTACTTCTTCGGGTATCGCCCCAAAGCGATCACGTAACTCTGTAACAATTTCCTCAAGTTCGCTCTTGATCGTCACTTTTGCAAAACGCTGATAAAAAGAAAAACGCTCTGCATCATCTTCGATGTAATGTTCCGGTATAAGTGCATCAACACCAAGAATAAGTTTAACAGCTTCAGCATCTTCTCCGGCACGTTTCAAGAACGGGTTGCTCTTACGACCAAGAGGAATGTCCTTAAACAATTCACTAAACTCTTCCTCTTTCAATTCCTCGACTGCTTCGGCGAGAGTTTTTTGAAATAGCTCAAACCCAATGTCGTTAATAAAACCCGATTGCTCAGCACCAAGCAAATTACCCGCGCCTCGAATTTCGAGATCGCGCATCGCAAGTTGAAACCCCGCACCGAGTTCAGAATATTCTTCCATTGCCTCCAGACGACGGAGTGAGTCCTTCGAAAGATTCTTCACCGGCAATGTCACCAGAAAACAATACGCTTGCTCATTAGATCTGCCGACTCTGCCTCGTAGCTGATATAACTCCGCCAATCCAAAGTTATGAGCACGATTGATAATAATCGTATTTGCATTCGGCACATCAAGACCCGACTCGACGATTTTCGTTGCGCAAAGAATATCGATCTTTTTTTCAAGGAAGTCCCGCATCGCTTTCTCGATCTGGGTTGTCGGCATCTGACCGTGAACAATTCCGACTTTCGCACGAGGTACCATTTCCTTGAGCTTAAGCGAATAGAGTTCTATATCATTGACTTTATCATTAATTGCATAGATCTGTCCACCACGACTCATCTCTCGTTGAATCGCTTTCTTGACAGGTTCGCTTTCAAGTTCGGTAATAATTTCAGTGATAATCGGCAATCGATTCTTCGGTGGCGTCTCGATGATCGAAAGATCACGTGCACCAAGAAGATGACTTTCCATTCTTGTCTAACATTTCTATTTTGATGCTATCGCCAAACTGCATGAAAGGCGTAGCCGGTGTTCCGTCCGCGATCATTTCTAGCGCACGCTTCTCTGCAATGCAGCTAAATCCCTTACTCGCATCTTTGTTCGAAACCGTGCCAGAACCGATGATAGTGCCGGTACGCGCATTACGTGTTTTACATAAATGTGTAATGAGCTGCGGGAAAGAAAACACCATATCGACGCCGGCATTTGGCTGACCAACCAACACTTTATTCCAGGTCGAGCGCAAGGGTAAATGTACTTTTCCGTCTTTCCACGCATCACCGAGCTCGTCTGGTGTGACCGCAACTGGCGAAAAACTAGAGGCAGGTTTTGATTGAAAAAAACCAAATCCTTTTGCCAGTTCTGCGGGAATTAAATTGCGCAAAGAAACATCATTCACCAACATCAACAAACGAATATGCTGGCCAGCATGCTGCACCTTCACACCCATCGGAACATCGCCTGTGATCACGGCAATTTCACTCTCAAAATCGATGCCCCATTCTTCAGAGCCTAGTTCGATATCATCCATAGGACCAATAAAGTCATCGCTGCCGCCTTGATACATGAGTGGATCATGCCAAAAACTTTCCGGCATATCGGCATTACGCGCCTTGCGCACTAATTCAACATGATTCACATACGAAGAACCGTCTGCCCATTGAAATGCGCGCG
>JANYDV010000010.1 GCA_025363505.1 Bacteroidota bacterium | reverse complement strand
CGGCTCTGGCTTTTTGGCGATAGTTACCTTGTGGATGTTCGCAAATCCGATACGACACTTCCCTGTCTGTTTCAAGTTCGAAATGCCGTGATGGTGCAAAATGGCAATGAATTTCGCACGCTCATCGACTCATCACAAACTGGTGTGCAGCGTACTTTTTTTCGTGATTATCCCTGGAGCGACACCACACTCTATTGGCCCAACGACGGGTTTGTCAAAGCAGATACAATCTATATTTTTCTCGGCAAGATCAAAAATGACGCTTCGATAGCTTCACTCGGAAATTATCTAGCGAAACTACATTATCCTGATCTGAAATTACTCAGCATTACTGCCCTGCCAGATTTTGCGAAGATCAACTTTGGTGTAAGCATTATTTATGATTCTGCTTCGGGATATTATTTTTCTTATGGTGTTCGTGCCAATTGGATTGTCTTCGAACCGTATGTTGCACGCTTTAAGCTCGATCATCTGCTCAGTGGATGGGAATACTTCAATGGCACTTCCTGGTCGGATGATCCTCTCCAAGCCGCAAAAATTTCAAACGTAGCGATGGGCGCGGCATTTGGTGTCGTTAAGCATGGCAATCTCTATTATATTTTTTCGCAAGAAAATGGATTTCTGACCTCCGGGGGCGGGAGACATCTCTATGCCTATCGATCAACATCGCCGACCGGTCCTTTCGCGGGCGAACAATTACTCTATACCATCGAAGATAAATGGAAAGGTGAGTATCTCGTTACCTACAATGCAATGCCACATCCAGAGATCTACCATGATTCAATCTCTATCGGTTATAATGTAAATGGCAACGACTCAACCTGCAGAGTCAGCGTCTGGACCGAGCGTCTCAATGCCGATTGTTACAGACCAAAATTTATCGCCGTTCCGTATTCGATGCTCGACTCAGTAACACAAAACACTCCGAATAATGCTGACGATCGTTCGTTCTCAATTCAACTATTCCCAAACCCAAGTACTCGGTCACTCAATATTGAAAGTAGGTCATTCTCTGATCAACCAATAAATATTCGCATTAATACGATAGCAGGCAATGCAGTCTTTGAGCGTGCGTTTGCCTCTACACCGCCATTTACCATCACGACGATCGATCTTAGCTTGTTGTCATCAGGAAGTTATGAATTGCTGTTTACTCAGGACGGCATATCGAAACTTGTACGATTCGTGGTCACTAAATAAATCGTTCTCGCTCGGCAGCTGTAGGTACTCGACAGGCTTCTTTCTTTCCGAATAACTTATACCGATAGGTCGCAAACAAATTATAGAACACATCGCGAATCGGGCGTGGGATAATAATAAATATATAAAATAATTTCCATCCGCCGCTCAATCGCTTCGCAATACGAAGCGCAGCGGTCGAGCGTGTAAACACCTTCCCGTCTTCAACGAGCACCAGTGTATCAATCTTCGAAGGGTCGAGTCCGGATTTGCGAAGAAGTGCTTGTCCAACCTCAAGTTGTTGCGCTGTAAATATAAAATATCGTTTCGGATCGTGATCAATAATAAAATTGACCGAGGCATCGCAGAAATTACACACGCCATCGAAAAGAACTACCGGATGATCGAGATGTTCCGACATTATAGGTCTTCCTCAAAACCTTCTTCATCTTCATCGACATCAAAATCTCCGGCGAAAATCGAGCCGATCATATCGCCGTAACTCACAGCCGGTGTACCAAATGCTTCGGCTTTTGCGATCTTCGAATGTTGATGGAGACCTTCCAATACAAACTCCATCGCCGATGCAAGCGAGAAACGATCTGCTTCGGGAATAGAAATGTGCTTTGCCGAAAATTCTTTTAACTTAGGTACTCGCGAGAGCTCGTGGGTGTAGGCATCAAAACTCATGGTATCAGTCAGTGCAAGACTATTACCACTAGCGAACCATGCGAGAATATCATCATAGTCGGTTCGCTCGGCAGGAGCGTTTTGTCCGTTGGGTCGCTTTACTTTTGCGAGCGGGTCAGGGAAATATTTTCTGAAAATTGTCTTTACTGCTCGCCCGATTAATGCTTTTGCTACAGTTGTGATCCCCTCTTCTTCGCCTTCGAAGACCAGCTCAACTTTTCCGGTAATACTGGTGATCACCGCCGCAAGATCAGTAATACGCGGCGCAATAATGACGTCGCCACAGGCAATAGCACGGCGCTCAGCGTTAGAAATCAGCGTCTCCATTGCACTGGTGCTCAGGCGTGCCGACACACCTGATTTTTGATCAACCCAATCGGAGTTTCTCGCTTCGATTGCGATTTGCTCAATGATCTCCTTAAAATAATAAGGAATAACAAGCCCCTCTTCGCTTCCCCAACGATTGATCCAGGCTTCTTGCTGGGTGATGGCAATCGCATTGTCTATATCAAGTGGATAGTGTGTGATGATCTGCGAAGCGATACGATCTTTAAGCGGAGTGATAATATTTCCTCGATTCGTATAATCTTCCGGGTTTGCAGTGAAGACCATCAGTGCATCAAGTGGTATCCGAACCTTGAATCCCCGAATCTGAATATCACGTTCTTCAAGTATATTAAACAAGCCCACCTGAATTCTCGGTTGAAGATCAGGCAGTTCGTTAATCGCAAAAATTCCGCGATTAGTACGCGGCGCTATGCCAAAGTGAATAGCTCCTTCGTGAGAATAATGCAACCGCTCAGCTGCGGCTTTTAATGGATCAATATCACCTATCAAATCCGCGATTGTCACATCTGGCGTTGCAAGCTTTTCACTATAGCGTTCGCTTCGGTGTACCCATTCGATTGGGGTGTCCCCACCGCGTTGGTTAAGAATATTTCTCCCGTGATAGGAGATGGGCGCAAAAGGATTATCCATCACCTCGCTACCGCTGATGATCGGTGTCCACTCATCGAGTAAGTTTACCAAACTTCTGACGAGTCGAGTCTTTGCTTGTCCGCGTAGTCCGAGTAAAATCATATCCTGCTTTGCAAGCAATGCATTAATGATCTGTGGAATGACCGTTTCATCGTAGCCTAAAATACCGGGGAACAACTCCTCTTTGTCCCGCAGTTTTTGAATAAGATTTCGACGTACTTCTTCCTTAATCGGAAGCACTTCGTAGTTCGATGCCTGTAACTCTTTGAGCGTTTGTGCTTTGTTCATTGTTCGTATCTTGTATCTTCGTAGTAGGACATTGTAAACACGACTACGCATAAAAAAATGCAGCCGCATATTCTGATCATACGCCTAAGCTCGCTTGGCGATCTCATTCTGACGATCCCCCTGCTCGAAGCGCTTCGCAAGCGCTATAGTGGTGCGCGGATCGATCTGCTCGTCAAAAAGG
>JANYDV010000005.1 GCA_025363505.1 Bacteroidota bacterium | reverse complement strand
GCTTACGTCAAAGTTTACCGTGGCAACACCGGCAAATTGGAACGACGGCGATGATGTGATTATTATGAACAGCATCACCAACGAACAAGCAAGCGAAAAATTTCCGAAAGGCTTTACCGAAGTAAAACCGTATTTGAGAACCACCCCGCAGCCGAACAAATAACCCGTTCCGGTTTGCGCAACTTGTGACCCAAAAGCGGGTTTACTGACGATAGACAAACTATTGAACATGACCCGTCTTTTCGTACTGACTTGTTGCATTCTTGTTCTTTGTCAATCAATGGGGCTGGCGCAATCAGACACCGCGCTCGTCTTTCAGAAACAATCGTTTGTTGCCGAAGCCGACAAACCGCGACCGCAATTAACCGGTATCGGCTCTTGCTCGCTCGGTTCGTTCAATTCGTTTCGTGCCGATCATACCTATGGCTCGTTTTTGCAACCAAGCCTCGGGTTCGATTTTCTGGCAGAGCCGGGCGATGCTATTCATTTATTGTTTGGCGCACGAGTCGGGTTTTCAAAACCCATCACGTCCGAATTGCTCGTAGGGCTGCGACAGCCACTCTTTACCAGTGGCGACCACTCGCGACAAATTTTTGGTGATCTGGCATTGCTCTTTTTTGGCGATCACTCGAACACCGGAGCTCTCAGCACCGGCGCTCGGTTAGCACTCGGCGGAAAGTTTGAAGGCGATGTCGATCCGGTGATAGCACTTGCCGCGGAGTTTCGCGGCTCGCGAGCAACCGCAGAAGATGGAAACCGAGTTCGCACCTTATGGTGGGTCGGTCTTGAGGTCGGTATTTCGTTTCCGATCGTGAGCGGTTTTACTGCACCGACCCATAAAGATTCGATTCGCGCGGCGATACGCTACATTGCCACAAGCAAAGAACTCGAAGAGTTTGATCGGCTTACTTCGCATTCGCGAGTAGATGACTGGCTCTATCAATTTTGGAAACGGCGTGACCTCACGCCCACCACTTCGCTTAACGAAGCGAAAGAAGAATTTGAACGTCGAGTAGCCGAAGCGAATTTGCGCTACTCTTCGCCAAAAAAACTCGGAGTGCAAAGCGACATCGGCAGAGCATTAGTGCTCTATGGCAACCCCGACGTCGTCGAACACGAGCACGGCACAACCAACGAAAACATTACCTATGTGCTGTGGGTATTTCAGCGCCGCATCCGTTCGCAACCGCTGGCAGTGTTCTTGTTCCGATCCGACGGCACAAGAAATATGATGCAAGTTTTTTCGAATGTACCCGGCGAGCTGAGCGGTGCACTACCAGCCGGACTGCCCGCAACAATGACGAGATGGGTACAATAAAAAAAGTTTTTTTGCTCTGACGAGAGTCTGAGCCACTAATGTAAAAAGAGAACTACAATGGCAACACTTCGCGAAATACGCCGACGCATTACCGGCGTCAAAGCAACATCGAAGATCACACAGGCGATGAAAATGGTCGCGGCGGCAAAACTACGCCGTGCACAGGATGCAATGATCGCCGCGCGTCCATACTCTCGCGCTCTCGATGTGCTGCTCAAAGATTTGCTCTCGAATGCGGGCGATGAAGTTGCGAAATCGCCGATACTCTTCGGTCGTACCATTCGCGAAGAACATACCGACAATGTATTGCTGATCGTCGTTTCGAGTGATCGCGGTCTTGCCGGTGCCTTCAATACTAACATTATTCGTTTTGCCGAAGCGCGCATCCGCGAAACTTACGCCGCACATTTTGCTTCCGGTCGTGTTGGGCTTATCACCGTCGGGCGTCGCTGCTCTGATCATTTCGCCAAACGCGGGTACACAATTGTTCAAGCATATCCCGGAATTTTCAGCAAGCTCGAATTCCAAACCGCGCACGAGATCATCGAACAAGCTACCGCATTGTTCAATGATGCGAAGTATGACACCGTTGAAGTTATTTTTAATGAATTCAAATCAGTAATCACGCAGCGTCAAGTTGCCGAGAGGTTATTGCCGGTGCTCGATAAGCAACAGCTGATCGAAACACAACACAGCAAAGCCAGCCACGAATATATTTATGAGCCCGAGCCGTCGGAAATTCTTGATGTGCTCGTGCCAAGACATCTCGAAACACAAGTCTGGCGCGCACTGCTCGAATCAAATGCCGCCGAGCAAGGAGCACGTATGACCGCGATGGATTCAGCAACCCGAAATGCAAAAGATCTCATTTCGTCGCTTCAGCTTTCCTACAACAAAGCACGCCAAGCCGCCATCACAAAAGAAATCCTAGAAATCGTCGGCGGAGCAGAAGCACTCGCAAAAGCATAGGACTCAAAGGGTATTGTGTTAGCTGAGAACTTAATGTTTGAGTAGAGTGGTCTTGTTATTCGCTCTTTATTATTCGTGTCATATACGAAATATATTTTCTATCCTTACTTTGTCGAAGTTGCTTCTTTTTGATACGTTTTTTAGCGCGGTTTTTACACTATCACATATTATTTTAAAATATTCTTTTATTTGTGTGTCAGGTGATGAGATTCTTTCGCAAGCTAATACATTTCGTATAAGAGATACTATATCGTCACCCTCATACGTAATCATCCACTTGTAGTAAGCCTCGTCATTCAGTGACGCAAGAAATTCTATCTCTCCAGGATCCCAGCCATTTGCAATATGCTGAAGAATGCCCGTGATCGAAAATTCTTTAATGGCTATGTCTTGCATAGTCAATATATTTTGTAGATGTACTGACAAAAAGGGACCATGCATTTGGATGTAGTCATTAATTTCTGTAGTACTCATTCTTTTAAGATTCATCTCTACAACTTTGTCCTCGTATATATACACTAAATCACTCTTAAGCTCTAGAAATATAGAGTTTAGTCGATCGTATTCAACTAGTGTTATCTCATGGGAGTATAAAGACATAAAATTTTCTACAGCATCCACAAAGTCCTGTTCGGTACTTTTAAAATTAGAATAAAAGAT
>JANYDV010000315.1 GCA_025363505.1 Bacteroidota bacterium | reverse complement strand
GGTACGTGAACTGGGTTCAGAACGTCGTGAGACAGTTCGGTCCCTATCCTATGCGGGCGCAGGAAATTTAAGGAGCCTCGACTTTAGTACGAGAGGACCGAGTTGACCAGACCGACGGTGTGCCTGTTGTTACGCCAGTAGCATCGCAGGGTAGCCGTGTCTGGAAAGGATAAATGCTGAAAGCATCTAAGCATGAAACCTACTCCAAGATGAGATTTCCCTGAAGGATCGTAGGAGATTACTACGTTGATAGGACCAAGGTGTACGCACAGTAATGTGTTCAGCCGACGGTTACTAATAATCCGTTCGACTTCATTATATTTTTTTTCTAGCGCATTCCAGCTTGCTGGAATTTGATTCAGAAAGAATTTACACTTACAACTTTTATAGTACTGATGTCAGTTGTTGCTACAAGCAACGCCTTACTGCCGCATTACTATAGTGTTTGGTAAGAGAGCCAGCATTTACGATAATAACTCGTGTGAACCAATTCGATATTTGGTACTTACACTACTGTCATTTCGCCGCACCGCCGCTTCAAAGAGCCTATAGCTTTGAAAATTTAACAAAGCCAAAAGTTTTCTTTTGGCGACTATATCCGAGGGGATACACCTCTTCCCATTCCGAACAGAGCAGTTAAGCCCTCGTGAGCCGATGATACTTCACCAGTCAGGTGCGGGAAAGTAGGTCGTCGCCAGGGATTGTATATATAACCCGCTATCGCTCCGCGTTAGCGGGTTTTTTTATTGATGAATTTTTCAGATAGTATCAATTGTTGTAAAATTCATGAAAGAAGAAATAACATTTATCGTTGAAGATGCCGTCGAAGGCGGTTATACGGCTCAGGCTCTTGGCGAGGGAATCGTGACCGAAGCAGATACTGTTGATGAGCTTCACAAAATGATTCGCGATGCAGTGGATTGCCATTTCGCACCTGAGAAAAAACCGAAGACCATCCACTTGCATTTTGTCCGCGATGAAGTGATCGCTGCATGAAAACACCGCGTGACCTCTCTGGCGAAGAACTCATCAAAGCTCTCGGCAAATTAGGTTATACGAGAGTACGCCAAACCGGAAGTCACGTTCAGCTCATGACCAAAGAGAAAGGTGAACATCACATATCCATACCGAATCATTCTCCGCTGCGTATCGGAACGCTAAATAAAATTTTGACTCTCGTCGGCGATCACTTCACTATTACAAAGAATGAAGTGTTGCAGAGGATAATGGAGTAGGTCGTCGCCAGGGGTTTTATTATAACCCGCTATCGCTCTGCGTTAGCGGGTTTTTTTTATGTCGTATATTTGTGAATGAAACGTTCTATCCTACTCTATTCCGTTGGAATGGCGGCTTTGCTACTCTTACTTCGGGCTATTGACTATAAATATGTGCTCCTTGACATCAGCACCGAATTGTATGTCACGGTTATTGCTTTATTTTTTACACTACTTGGTCTTTGGATCGGTCGAAAAATTACTTCTAACCGATTTATAAAAGACCTTAACTTAGCCCCCGCTATTGCTCGACCTGCTACATCCGATTTTGGTATTAGTCCTCGTGAGACGCAAGTCCTTCGCTTGATTGCTGCCGGGCACTCGAACCAAGAAATTGCCGATACGCTTTTTTTATCGTTGAATACCATAAAGAAGCACACTTCCACTTTATTTCGTAAGCTCGAAGCCGAGCGCAGAACACAGGCAATCGAAAAAGCTCGCCGTATAGGGCTTATTGACTAACCCTTAAGTAGTATTTCAGTAAAATTGCTTGAAATACTCTAAAGTGCTATTGTTTTTGACCAGAAAAAGTGCTATCTTTGCCTTTTGACATTGAGAGAATATCCTGCCGCAGATAATGCGAGATGTTTTGCAGAGAAATGTCACTCAAAATTCATAACATACAATACATCCAAATTCTATGCGTAAAATTATCGTAACCTATGGTTTACTTGCGGGCTTGATCGTCTCATTACTGATGGTTATTAATTTCTCGATCACCCAGCCTTGCACCGGAGACTACGCAATGTCCATGCTGATTGGCTATGCCGGTATGATTGTTGCGCTTTCAATGGTCTTTTTTGGCATCCGCAGTTATCGTGATAATTACTCCGGCGGCTCGGTCACTTTTGGTCGCGCGTTTTTGGTGGGGCTGTGTATCACACTTATTGCTTCGATAATGTATGTTGTTTGTTGGAAGATATACTCTGCAATCGCAATGCCCGACTTTGCCGATCAGTATGCAAAGCACACTATTGATCAACTGAAGAAAAGCGGAGCATCTGACTCCGTCATTGTAGTAAAAACAAAAGAAATGGCGGAAATTAAAGAAATGTTTAAGAACCCGGTATATGAATTCGTGATGACTTTTATAGAAATATTCCCTGTCGGCGTGCTCGTCAGTCTCATCTGTGCAACAATCCTAAAACGCAAACCAAAACCACAAGTCTAAGCGAGATCATTGTTAGCGACTATAGTATGAAAGTAGAGGTTTGTGCACGGGATTACTCATAGAAACATTCCACCGAAATTCGTGTTGATATTTTAATGCGATGCAATACTCATCAGAGAATCAGTACCTGTTATGACCCGTACAAAGCTAATCCAATGCAGAAATATATTTCTCAATCCCATTTACATATAATTTTGAAAGCCATTTGGGTAGGAATTATTGCATTGCTATTTTTAGCGCCTTCTTATACAGTCTCACAGCCTGCAAAGGAGTGGCAAAAATTATTTGGCGGTACAGGAAATGACTTAGGATATTCAATCACTCAAACCCATGATGGAGGTTTTGTAATAACGGGTTCTACAACCTCTGATGATGGGGATTTCGGGTTAAACCAAGGCTCACATGGTGATGATGATTTTGGTGTTATTAAAATGGATAGTCTTGGGTCGATTCAATGGGGGCGCGTACTTGGGGGAACACTTCCCGATGTTTCTGAATCTGTTATCGAAACCTTCGATGGCGGTATATTAGTAGCAGGAGTTGCTCAGTCTTCAGATGGTGATGTGATTGGTTCAAAAGGTGAAGCAGA
>JANYDV010000300.1 GCA_025363505.1 Bacteroidota bacterium | reverse complement strand
GACGAGCGAAGAATCTGGGCTTGAAGGTTTGTGTGAACTTCAAGAGTAATATCAGCTGAAAGGTAAGATCCTTCGCAAGCTCAGGATGACAACTTTTAAGAGTTGTGCTATATATAGTCGCTCTGGCTGTGGTCGGGGGTCTTGAAATTGAGGTTGAGCGAAAAATACTTTCCACTAATTTTTGAAAAATAGAAACTACATTCCCCTGTTTTTCGATTAGTAGATATAATGGCTATAACAATCGGACAAAGCGCGGCGGCGGAAGCATTAGATGTCAAAGATTTTGACGTGGCGACGTTTGTGCTCGTGCTGATCCTGACGATCGCGGGGTTTGCTTCTATATATAGTGCGACCTATGCGGCGCAGACGATCGACCGTTTCTCGTTGCAATTATTTTTTGGTGCCGGTGGGGTGATCGTGCTGCTGATTGTTGCGTTGTTGCCGGCGCGGTGGCTTTCGATTGGGGCGTATGCTTTTTACGCGGCTTCGATTGGGCTGTTGGCATTAGTCTTGGTGGCGGGAAAAGTGGTCTTAGGACAAAAAAATTGGTTGGCGTTTGGCGGGCTGACATTTCAGCCATCGGAGATTGCAAAGCTCGCCACGATTATGGCGCTTGGCAAATTTCTTTCGGGCGACCGCAAACTTTCGCGTCCGTTTGATATTATTGTTGCATCGCTGATCGTGCTGATTCCTATTGGGCTTATTCTTGCCGAGCCCGATCCGGGGAGCGCGATGATCTATCTCGGGTTATTATTTATTGTACTGCTGTGGGCAGGTACGGATATTTTTTTGCTGATGGCGGTGATCGGTCCCGGGTTGGTGGCGGTGATGTCGCTTTTCGGAAAAACGGCAATGCTCGTCTCGGTGCTTTCGGTGGGCGCAATATTTTTTTTCGGATTTCGAAAAAATCTCTTGACGACGGTCCTCGCGTTTTTCTTGCTTATCGGTGCGTCGTTTTCTGCTGATATTATTTATCAGCACATGCATCCGTATCAGCGCGAGCGAATTGATTTGTTATTCAATCCCGAAGCCGATCCGCTGGGGGGTGGGTATAATATTATACAAACAAAAATAGCGATTGGCTCGGGTGGTGTGCTGGGCAAAGGCTATTTGCAAGGGACACAAACGCAATTGCGATATGTGCCGAAACAATGGACTGATTTTATTATGAGCGTCCCTGCCGAAGAATTTGGTTTTATTGGCGCGACGGTATTATTATTATTTTATCTTACGCTTATTTATCGTGGTCTGGCGATTGCGTCATCGGTGCGCAGTAATTTTTCGAGCGTGGTCGCGATCGGCATTACCGGCATTTGGCTCTTGCACGTGATCGTGAATATCGGTATGACCCTCGGCTTGATGCCCGTCGTCGGCATACCGTTGCCGTTTATGAGTTACGGCGGATCGGCACTCATCACCAATATGCTGATGGCAGGAATATTAATGAATTTGTATCGTAATAGACGAGTGATGTTTTAATATATTTGTCGTGTCCGCGACAGGAGTTCGGACGAATCTTATCTAATAACTAGTTTCGAACAATTGGCAAGGTTTATTGCAAAAGATTTATTTTTTTCACGTGCCATCCCATCTTCGCTTTCATCCCAATCTAAAATATTTGCATGTCTACTGGGGATATTATTTTGATCAACTCGAAGCCCAATTTTGACGATATCATTTTGCTGTATATCTCCCCTGGCTTTTACAGTAGGAACATGGGTTTGAGCAAGTGTCCAAATATCAGGTTCCGATAGTGAATCTACATTAAAAATAGATTTGGAAAGAAATCTTTTACCTGTTACAGGCTCAGTTTCC
The DNA here is from genome assembly GCA_025363505.1 of Bacteroidota bacterium. Classification (GTDB taxonomy): domain Bacteria; phylum Bacteroidota; class Ignavibacteria; order Palsa-1295; family Palsa-1295; genus JAFDZW01. Next base: position 796 of record JANYDV010000300.1, on the reverse strand, counting down.
CAATTAGGCATAAATGCTGGATACCTTATACGCTGAGTACTAGCTATAAACTCATTCCCTTCTTGTCTGAGGAATCTTGAATAAAGCAGCATAAGTATAGTTAGGCAGTTCTGAATGTTGGTGTCATGACATTCATTATTTCCTTTATCAAGCCAGTTAATGACGCCGGAAAATTTTGAGCTGGAAGTTTTTTGAAAAATGTAAATTCTTTTATCCCCGCATATCCAAGAGAGCCGTCAGGATATATAGAAACAGATATCTGCCGATCTCGTGATTGATACCATTCAAAAGCGACTAATCCGTCAGGTTCCATTAGTATCTCTGGAGCAGGAATATCATGCTGAAGTGTAGACAAAATTATGCGCGCAAAATAATAGCTGTCCCAGTTCAAAACTCCTTCATATTCTTCAGGATGAGAAATGAAGTCGTTCTGAAAATTATCAAGTGGCAACAGCTTATTCTGAGTGATGCTAGTCTCAGTTTGTTTTTGCACAAAGCCTACCGTGCCATACGAATATGGTTCTGTATTACGATAAACAGCGTAGTCTGTCTGAGGGAAGCTTATCATATGTACATATCAATAGTTTTTGGTTTAAGGCTCCCGAAAAATGCTTTATTTTCCCATTCTTTTAGTAAACCGAACTGCTGAAGTAGAGTTTCATCTGAAACACTAGTTCCGAGTTCTTTAAATACCTCAATATCAAGTATAAACGGCAAAGTGTTTAAATTGTTACTATCAGGCTCAATTAATTGGGTCTGAGAAATTACAATTTGATTTGCTTCATCAAGTGTCCAT
>JANYDV010000211.1 GCA_025363505.1 Bacteroidota bacterium | reverse complement strand
CGAAGACGCGCAATTCAGCGCCGAGACGCTTCGTCTTCTGACAGAGTATTCGAGTCTGATCTCGGGACTTGTGCGCTCGTATATCGAGTCCTATGATCTGCTGACATCAGCGCGGACGCTTGAGTCTGCACGAAAACTCTATATGCTCACCGGAGCCGATCTTAGTTCGCGCGCACCACGCGAAGCCGGACGAACCGGCGAATACATTTTACGAACACTCAGCGAAGCCGCAGGCGAATTGGTTGAGTGGGAGTGGTTCTCGACGATCGCATTCGACGAAGCGCAGCGCACATGGGGCATTCAGCACCTCCAAGCAAAAGACAGCGAAGGCTATGTGGCGCCGCGTACGCAAATTGCTCTTGCCGAAAGTATTGTCGGCAAATCACTTCAAAGCGGCACGAGTATGCGTATCGATGCGCTCAATAGACAAAGTGTTCGTTTTAGTTTGCTCGAAGATCACGAGCAAGCTGTTGGTCATTCGTTTTTAGTGATCCCGATTCGCACATCAAATAAAAATTACGGCGCACTCGCCATCGAACATAGCGAGGGTGGGCGATACACCGATGTCGATATCGAAACGCTTGAACATCTTACACGCAGTGCCGCCGCCGCACTTGAGATCTTCACGCTCTCTGAGATTGTCCAAGACCGTTCGCAAACAGATCTTCTTACCGGGTTGCTCAATAAACGAGGTTTCGAACAACGGTTCGGCGAAGAGCTTGCACGTGCCAAAGAATTTAACGAAGCGCTCTCGCTCGTACTATTCGAAGTCGATGATCTTGCTCAATATAAAGAGCAATTTCCGCAAGAAGATCTCGATACGATTGTGCTCTCACTTGCCGAAGTGCTTCAGTATCTCAAACAACCATACGATGCACTCGCACGTGTCGGGGAGTGTACCTACGCCGTGCTCCTGTCACGAATGATTGACGAAGAAGCATATCTTTGGAGCGAGAAGGTGCGACAAAAGATTGTCAGCGAAGTGATCGCACTTGGCAGAAAAAGTTTTTCGGTTACGACCAGTGTTGGTATCGTGGGCGCAAGAAGCAACTCCTCGCATGAAGACCTGATGACCTGTGCAAAGCTCGCTCTCGAAAAGGCAAAAGAGCGTGGCGGCAATGAAGTGATCGTCTATTAGTTTCTATTTCCTTCGCAGAATTTATTTCTCCGCTATCGTATTTCTCCTGTGTAATTTACCTTTGGTGAGTATTCCTCTTTTCCTTTTTCGGAACTCATATCCCGCTAGTCTCGGTTAATCGCTACATATCCTATCAATGACTGTACGCCCTATCGAGACTCACGGAACGCTCCGCTCAGCCAACGGACAATGGACTATTACGCTTGATAATGCCAATGCGGCATTTAGCGATTCGATGGAAGTTCGTGTCGTACTTTGGGATGATCGCGACCCCAGCGCGAGAAGTGAAGTCGAGCAGATCGCGATTGCCCAACAACTCGACCCTGCTATTGTCGCACTTGCCTTGAGTGCCGAAGGTATTCTTGCCGAAAGCCAATTGAGCTGACAGATGCAATTTCTTATCGAAACCGACATCCTTAACGATTATTTAATACATCGCTCATCGCAAGGCGAATCTTCGATGTTGCGCCAGGCACTTGCGCAAGCAACGTGCTACACGACGATGATCAATGCGATGGAGCTGTTTGCATCGGCAAGCGATCAAAAAAGTCGTGACGCAACAATGAATTTATTGATGGTTGTTCGGGTCTTAGGCTTCAGCGCACGGTATGCAGAACCGTTTGCGACGCTTGGTAAAGAGATCGAGCAAGAAAAAAAAATGATACTGACTCAGCGCGAGTTGATGATCCTGGCAATGGCAAAAACATCGAAACTTACTGTTGTCACACGCAAATATTTTGATCGCTATCACGCTGCAAACGTTGTGACAGTAGTGCGCGATCCGGCAGAGGTTCCCGTAGTGCAAGAATAATTACGGAACAAAAAAAAATCTTTTTCAGTAGTAACATCAGCTGTCGTATGAGCACGATAAAGAATATAACGAACTATGCGCATTTCAAAACAATATACTAACCGCGAAAGTCAATCGCTCGATATGTATCTCCAAGAGATCGGCAGGATGGATCTGTTGAACTCGCAAATGGAAATCGATCTTGCACGGCGTATTCGTGGCACCCCACCCGACTCCCAGCGCGCACTTGAGATATTGGTCAAAGCGAATCTCCGATTCGTTGTCTCGGTCGCAAAACAATATCAGAACCAAGGGCTATCGCTTGGTGATTTGATCAACGAAGGCAACCTCGGTCTCATCAAAGCCGCAAAGCGTTTTGACGAAACTCGCGGGTTCAAATTTATTTCGTATGCCGTTTGGTGGATTCGTCAGTCAATCCTCCAGGCACTTGCCGAGCAGTCGCGCATCGTTCGCTTGCCGCTGAATCGTGTAGGGGCGCTCAATAAAATTGGTAAAAAGTTTTCACAGCTCGAACAGGAGTTCGAACGCGAACCAACCGCATCCGAGCTTGCCGAAAAATTGGAAATGACACCGAGCGAAGTCTCGGAAACATTAAAAATTTCCGGACGACATCTATCGGTTGATGCACCATTCGCACAAGGGGACGACAATCGTTTGCTTGATGTGTTATATGATCCGGGGCAACTATCACCCGATAATATTCTCATCCGTGATTCACTCACCGTCGAGGTACAACGTGCGCTCACTTCGCTTTCGAGTCGCGAACGTGAAGTCCTTGAGTGCTTCTATGGGTTGGGTGAAAGCCCTACGATGTCGCTCGAAGAAATCGGCGACCGCTTCAATCTGACTCGCGAGCGCGTACGCCAAATCAAAGAAAAAGCAATCCGTCGCCTGCGCCACGCACACAAAACCAAACAACTCAGGAATTTCTTGGGATAATTGGTTGCAATATTTTTTTTCAAAACACACGGTTCGCGCCGTGTGTTTTTTTTTATGTTGGAGTGAAATAACGATTATACTAACCCTATCGCACTTTCCTAAGCTCTGTGCTGTTTTAGCGCCACTATAACTATATTCTATGGGACTATTTTCCAAAAATTCTACTATTACTGAAGCAGAAGTGCTTACTGCTCTTCGCGGTGTCGAAGATCCTGATTTACATAAGGATATTGTCACCCTGGGGATGATTAAGAATGTAAAAATTGACGGCAAGACCGTTTCTTTTACATTTGAACTCACCACACCATCATGCCCACTCAAAGATATGCTTGAGCGTCAGGCTCGTGAAGCGGTTGAAGCAGTTGCGGGCATTGGCAATGTTAAGGTCACAATGACCGCTCAGGTGGCGGCACATCAAGCGGCAAATATGCCATCGGCACTTGTCAAAGTTCGTAATACGATTGCAGTTGCTTCCGGTAAAGGTGGAGTGGGGAAGTCAACAGTTGCCGCAAATCTTGCCGTTGCACTTGCCAAAGACGGAGCGAAAGTTGGGTTGCTCGATGCCGATATTTATGGACCCAGCATTCCGTTGATGTTTGGGCTCGAAGCGGAAAAACCGCAAGCGACGCAAGTTGATGGTCATACGCAGATCACGCCACTCGAAGCATTTGGCGTCACGGTAATGTCAATTGGTTTTTTAGTTGATCCCAACACTGCTGTTGTCTGGCGCGGACCAATGGCATCGGGTGCGCTCAAACAATTTATGACCGATGTCGCCTGGGGCGAGCTTGATTATCTCATTTTCGATCTCCCGCCCGGCACCGGAGATATTCAGCTCACGCTCTGCCAAACCATTCCGCTCACCGGTGCAGTGATTGTTACTACACCGCAGGATGTTGCGCTTGCCGATGCGCGCAAAGCGGTTCGGATGTTTGAGAAAGTGCACGTTCCGGTGCTTGGCTTAGTCGAGAATATGAGTTATTACTTGTGCTCGGCTTGCGGTCATCGCGAAGAAATTTTTGCACACGGCGGCGGCAAAGTGGCTGCCGAAGAATTCGAGATTCCGTTTCTCGGCGAGCTTCCGCTCGAAACAATCGTCCGCGAAGCCGGTGATGCCGGTAAGCCTGTCGTCGAAAGTGCACCGCACTCGCCGGCAGCTTCGGCATTCAGAGATTTTGCACAGTTAGTGGCGCAACAGGTCAGTATCAGAAACTTGATGCCGAACCAACAGCCCATCGAAATTTTATTGGGAACAGAAGACTAAACAACAATTCAAAATGCAATCGCTTCGCGAACGTATTGAGATTGCCCTCGAAGAATGCCGACCACATCTCCTCAAAGATGGCGGCGGAATAGACTTTGCCACCCTCGACGAAGCAACCGGTATCGTCGAGGTACGCTATAGCGGATCCTGCAAAACTTGTCCAATGAAACTAATGACGCTGCGAGCAGGCATTGAACGCGCCATCCAATATTACGCTCCCGAGATCAAGCGTATTGAAGAAGTGGCATGAAAAAATATTTCGGGCTATGTGTTCTTTTTCTTGTTGCCGTTACTTCGACACTCCATTCTCAGCCTATTCCACAATATGACGGCGACGGAAGGAACATTGATACTGCCTCCTCGTTTATTATCATTGGTGACACCCAACTCCGTGGTAAAGAAGAACTGTTGCTTCTTCGGGAGAATAATCGGCGGTTTGTAAAAGCACTCTTTAAAAAGATTGCCGATGAGCGTCCCGGATTTGTAATGATCCTCGGTGATCTGACATTTGACGGCGGCAAAGAACAACTCTGGCAAAATTTTGATCAATTGGCTCAGCCGGTGCATCAGATGGGCATCCCTGTCTATCCGCTTCTCGGTAATCACGAATATTTTGGAAATATTCGAGAAATGCAACGCCAGTATTTCACGCGCTTCAAACAAATCGATGCCCAGGATTGGTATTCTTTTCGGTGGCGCGATGTCGGAATCATTATGCTCAATTCAAATTTTTCAGAATTGAAAGCCGATGAAGCTAAACAGCAGGAAAGATGGTACCGCGGTGCGATAAAACACTTCGAAGAAGATTCAACAATCACTTCAGTGATTGTTGCTTGCCACCATCCGCCTCATACCAATAGCGCGGTTGTCAGTGACGATCAGAACGTGCAGCGGGCGTTTGAAACTCCATTTGCCCAGTCCAAAAAAACAGTATTGTTTATCACCGGGCATTGTCATTCGTATGAGCGATTCTTCATCGGCGGAAAAAACATTATCGTTTCCGGCGGTGGCGGACCGCGTCAAGCACTGCTTCAACCACCCTCAGGATCGAGGAATAAAGATTATTTCACCGCCGGAGCTATTCGACCGCATCATTTTTGCAAGATCAGTAAACGAGGGAATGAATTATTATTAGAAATGAATGCGATCAGTGAAGACTGCAAGCATTGGTCTATTGCTGATACGGTTGTTCTACGAACGCAATAACTAAAGTGCGAACGGTGGCAAACCCAATCGTAACGCGAGTGTAAGAAAAGATTTTTGCAGATCGTTGATACGAGTCCAGCGAAACTCGGGAACAAGGATATAGTTATTTCCAATTGGAATCTGATAGCCCGCAGCGAGTGTGAATGCCATATCAAACGTGTTGCTGGTAACGGGAATATTGAATGTGGTGGAGTGCGAAATCAAATCGTAAAATCCAACTGATGCGTGCATTTCGATGTGATAATCTTGAATCGTCACCACTCCCATGATAGGTATGCCACTGAGTGTGGCGGTGATATCGGTCTTGCCGAATCCGGTGGCACTTGCCTTTCGCTCTTCAAGATGAGAAATATATTGCCAACCACTTTCAAGCCCAAACGTAATAAAACTATTTCTGCTTCCACGCACCCGCACCAGTGCTGAGATGCCGCCATTGGTGTATACTCCCCCGCCTGATGCACTGCTGACAATTCCTGCGCTGATATTTTTCGCATATCCGATACCACCATCAATGTATATCTCAAATGGCTTTGCAAGAAATGGATCTTTCGTTTGTGCGAAAGTGACCGAAGAAATACTTGTCAATATGATGAGAATACAATACTTCATTAATTTCTGGAATAATAATGATAACTCACCAGTGCCGGATGATCGGTCAGGATGCCGTCAAGATTGCCGTGATTGATAAATGCTGTGATAAACTCTGCTTTGTCGAGTGTCCAATAGATTACTTTTTTTCCTTCATTGCGAATTTGCATCGCTTCGTTCGAGAGACTTCCCTGTGTCCATCGCGGACCCCACGCGACCGACCCTGCTCGTTCGACATCTGATGGATCAAGCTCGCAAATGCTTGGTGCTAAGGTGTGTAGGGTGTCGGCAAGATAATTGGTGATATGCTCGGTAGTGGTCAGACCAACCCAACACTCAATAGCCCGACCGGAAAGTTTGGCTTCTTTGAGAAATGCTATCTGCAATGGCAATACATAACTCACGGTCTCGGGAGTTTTAATGTCAAGCCAAAGTGATTGATAACTGGTCTGTGATAAAATCACCTCGAATGCTTCCTGAAGTGTAGGGATCGGCGAGCCGTCTTTGAGCGTACAAAGTGCACGAAGTTGGGCAAGAGTATAATTATTTACCGGACCGAGGGCAAACTCCCCGTTAACGAGATTGGTAATGAGATTATCGTCATGAAAAAGAATCGGTACATTGTCTTTTGTTAATCGCACATCGAGTTCGATCCCATTGGCACCGATCTCTTCGGCGATCGGAATGATACCAAGACTGTTTTCTGAGTAGGGAAGTCCGTACTCGTTTCTCCCACCATGATGGTCAAGGATAAGAAATGTATTTGAGGTGTCCTTAAATTTACGAATAAATTTCAGTTCAAATGGTGTACCATTGTTGCCATTGTTGTTGTAGAACGACCCCGAAAGCACCAGCGAGCTGTCACCTGTTTGTGCATTAAAATCTTTTTTTACTTTCAGATCGGCTAATCCTGTTTGTGTTCCCAGATCAAAACGCCAGTATCCCTGGAAAATAGCTAATGAATCGACGAACCCTGATTTGAACACAAAATACGTTCCTGTTTGACAAGCAAGCGTGATCTTATGTGCGAATTGTCTGAGCACCACTTGATCGCCAAAAAGACCTTTGCCTTGTTGCACTTTATAAACACCTTCGAGTTTGTGCAACAATTCTTCGGGAATCGGGACGGCATTCTTGAGCTGATCTACATTTTCTCCCCATTCAGGAATCGGAAGTGGAAGATTATCATCAACGCAGGCGCAGAAGATCATACAAACACAAATGATGATAAGGCTTTTCATAGAATAATACCAAAAAAGAATTCAGGAGTGAGTACCCGCGACCGTGTCTCGGCGAATGCTAACCACAGTTGGTAATCGGGACGTGTATAATTGAAACGAATGCCCCAATTAATTCTTGCACCATTAAACGCATCTTGCTCAACACTGCACGTAACGGCATTGCCTACGAACTCGGTTACTCTTCTATTGACTTTGCCTTCGGCAAATGAAGTATAGTGCCAGTAATTAGTAATTGCCTCCCCGGAAAGCGTCAGCATAAAATCATCAAAATGTAAACCCATACTGAAGCCAACCGCATTCGAGAACCCCATGCCGACGGTGTTGAAGCCGGTAAAATCAGCAGTGCCAATCCACAACGATGGAGAGGTATGAATAGCAAATGAAAGGTGATTAAAAGAATAGGAGTATGATGGTTTGATCATCAGCTGGTTCGCAATATAATTTCCTGCAAACCGGGCACCAATACCAAAACCCACGGGAAGCCCGACCCGAACAGTGGCTGTCAGTTGGGGGATTTGTCTTATCTCATCTCGGACCACCTGTCGAGGCGCGATCGTGATGGTAGCACCAACCGAAACGGCAACCTCACCGCTATGCAGATTCTCCGGATAGTAAATACTTTTGAAGTGTAACACGGGGGTACTATCAAGTATATGCTGTTGCTCCGGCTGTGAGTACACAGTTCGCGAGCACAAAAGCACAACAAGCATCAACAGCAACCTGCGGATAGTATAACTCATGATATACAAAAATATAACACTTCAGATCCGATCAACACGAAAGCATCATTCTTTCGTATGCGTTACAATCGAGGAGATATGGTTTTGAAGAATACAACCCGAGAGCTTTCGCCTTTAACGGAATGCCACGCGGCTTCTTATCGTTCTATTATGATATAGACAATGAAAACCAATGAACCCTGAAATGATGAATGCCCTGACCCAAATGCAGAAAATGCAGGAGGAAATGGAACGGGTGCAAGCTACGCTTGGCTCGATCACCGCGACTGCCGAAGCCGGCGGCTCTATGGTAAGAGTAACTGCCAATGGCAACAATGAAATTGTCTCGATCAAGCTTCAAAAAGAAGTGATTGATCCGAATGATATTGAAATGATGGAAGACTTGATTATCACTGCTGCCAATCGCGCTTTGGCAAATGCAAAAGCTCTTGCCGACGAAAAAACAAATGCCGTCGCAAAAAACCTGATGCCGAATATCCCGGGTCTGCCGTTTAATTTATAATCAATGCTCTATACCTCACCGGCGCTCGAAACGCTGATCGAACGATTTTCTTCATTGCCGACGATTGGTCGCAAGACCGCACAGCGGCTGGCGTTTTTTCTGCTCAAGCAAGATGAAAGCGAAGTCCGTTCACTTGCCGAAGCAATCTATCATCTCAAAGAACGAGTCAAAATGTGTACGGTCTGTGGTAATTTGACCGAAGAAGATCCCTGCCCCGTGTGCCGCGATACGCGCCGTGACCAAAGTATGATTTGTGTTGTCGAAGAACCCAACGATATGCTCGTGCTCGAACGTACCAACGAGTTCAAAGGCTTGTATCACGTCTTAGGTGGTGCGCTTTCTCCGCTTGATGGTGTCGGACCCGAGCAATTAAAAATTCGTGAACTCCTGATGAGACTCAGCGAAGAAAAGGGCGTTCAGGAAGTAATTTTAGCACTTGATCCAAACATCGAAGGAGAAGCGACGACGCTCTATCTCGCTAAATTGTTGCACCCCATCGTCCCGAAAGTGACTCGCATTGCTCGTGGAATACCAATTGGCAGTGATCTTGAATTTGTTGATGATGCGACACTCGCCAAAGCACTCGAAGGACGATTACTCGTATAGCTATGTGGTATAAAGACTGGTTCGCCGACGAACACTACCTCGCGCTGTATCAGCACCGAGATAAAGCCGAAGCTCTTCAGCTGCTTGATCTGGTCGAACGAACAGCACATCCGACATCCGATGCGCGTATTCTCGATCTTGCTTGCGGGGCAGGGCGACACTCGATTTCACTCGCCAAACGTGGCTATACTAATATTACGGGCATTGATCTATCATCAACACTCATAAATATCGCCAAAGCTTCAGCCGAAGAACAAAAGGTCAAAGTTGAATTTATCGAATCAGATATGCTCCACTTTCAAGGGCACTATGATTTGATCTTGAATCTCTTCACGAGCTTCGGATATTTTGAAACCGATGCTGATAACGAAGCAGTGATCAACAAGATAGGAAACGCACTCACGCCGAATGGATATTTTGTCATAGATTTTTTTAATGCAACTCTGGTGGAGCAAACATTAGTACCACATTCGACCAAAGTACTACCAAGTGGAGAAACGGTCGATGAGTGTCGTGTGATTGCCGACCGACGAGTGAATAAAAAAATCATCATCCGCTCAGCCGATACAACTAAAGAATACTACGAATCTGTCCGTCTCTTTACTCTTCAAGAACTTCGGGCGATGATCGAACGCGCGGCGATGAAATGTGAGCAAGTGTTCGGATGCTACAACGGAGATCCGTTCGATGAGCAAACTTCAACGAGATGTATTATTGTTGCAAAAAAAACCAATGCTTCGTAATACAATAATAGTACTCACTATTTGCTTTACGCTGGTGTCGTGCGATCTCTTTTCGACGCGCACTCCCGAAACACCTGATCTTGGTACGACTTTTATCTGGACTCCGGCGGCAACGCCCGCGACGCTATTTGACAATATTACTGGCACGATTGTCGCTGTCGATGCTTCAAATTATGCACGTTGTTTTATTTCTCTACAAGACACCGTCGCGCCCGGTGTCACACCTACCACCTACACATTTATACCCAGAGCGGGACTTGACCAATCATCACGAAGTATTTTTGATACTTGGACGGTGCAATCAGAGCAAAATTTCTTAACAAAACTCCGTGCTTCGTTGGTCAACAATCCAAAAACAATAATCACCATCACCAATAAATCCATCGATCAAAGTAACGCAACCACAGCCCGTATCTCTGCTGACTATCAGATCGTCTTACCGTTACCATCGAACTCAACACTGCCCGGCTCGATCTCCGGTTCTTTGATTTTTCAACTGGTGTTAGTGACGACTCCCGAAGGCACGAAGGAATGGCGTATCGCCAGTTGGACAGATTTTGCTTTGCCCGCTGGAAAATCAATAAGCGATCTCAAAATTCAACTTGCTTCATAAACAATATATCAACGGTATTTTTTTTGTTGCACTCTCAGCGCTGATTTCGATCTATGGATGTAATCCATTTTCCCCGGCTATTGATGACAGCCTGCCAAAAGATTTATTCGGCGATGCACATACGGTTGATGGTTTTTTTCAGGCATTCCGCGCTGCCTATCAATTCAAGGATACCGTCTCATACGGCAAATTACTCGCACCGGAATTTATTTTTAGTTATCGAAATTATGATCGCGGGCTTGATCTGCAGTGGGGGCGTGACGAGGAAATGCGAACGACCGGGTCGCTCTTTGCATCTTCGGAAAGCCTTGATTTGCTTTGGGGCAACATCATTGACTCGACCGGTACCGACACGGTCTTCGATGTAACGCGCGCATTTTCGCTCGATGTTACATTGAATATTAGTGATGTATTGCACACCGATGGTCGCGCAGTGTTTCATTTAACTCGATCAACAAAAGAAGCCACCTGGCAAGCTGTACAATGGCGCGATGAATCTAATTTTTAACTCTTGAGTACACTCGCCCACATATCGCTCGCTCTACGGAAACTTGGTCCCAGAGGGACGGTTATCCTCATTGCAGAAAAATATGCGAAGAAAAATAAACTTAAACAATTGCTCGCATTACCGAAGGCTTCGCACAAGCAAGTAGAAATTATTGACACGACTGAAGAGCATTTTGATCTATCAATATTGTTACCCGAAAAAGAAAAGATCCTGGCGATAGCATCGCAAATACTTGCTGATAAACATCTTGTTTTCTCAGTTACTCATCAGCTACATACTGTCAATGACCCATGGAATTACGATCCCATCGAAAAAAAATACTGGGTAAAACAGCAGTACGAAGAGACGCAACTCCGCCTTGCTGATGTGCCGCGCGATGTGAAAATTGTTTGGGAAGTAAATCGTTTTAAGTATTTGCCTCTCGTAGCAGAAGCCGCTCTTCTGAGTAATGATGATCGATATACAACCGAAATTCTCTGGCAAATTCATTCCTGGATTGAGGGGAATCCGTTTGCGCAAACGATTAACTGGTCAAGCCCTTTAGAACTTGCAATCCGAGCGATCGCATGGCTTAGCGCTTTGCGATTGTTGCAGCTTGGAGGTATAGAAGTTATCAATGATACCATTAAACAATCACTATGGCAACACATATATTATCTCCATAGTCAGTTATCGGTCGATAAGATTGTAAAGACGAATCACTTGATCGGAGAGGCTGCAGGATTGTATATTGTTGCATCATTGTGTAGTTTTCCCGAAGCGAAAATCTTCCGCAAGCGTGCTGCCACTATTTTAGAAACCGAGATTATCGCACAAACCTATCCTGATGGTGCAAGCCGAGAAAGCTCGGGATGGTATCATTGTTTTGTCACTGATTTTTTTGATCTTGCCGAACGATCATCTTCTTTATCCGGAGAGTCATTCAGTAATCGCTATCTTGAGAGACTGAGTGCGATGAAAACCTATGCCGCCTCACTTATTGCGCCTGATAGCGAGATCGTTCGTTACGGTGATGGTGATGATGGCAGTGCACTCTATGTAAGTGATCAGTGTAAAAATCTGATTTTTGGTGAATCAAAAATTTCTGCATTAAAGAGAAAAAATTATTTTAGTGATGCTCACCATATCACTGCGCAAGTTGGGGCAAGCTATGTGTTTATGCGTCAGGGAAAGTTCGGATGGGGCGACGACGGCTTTGCATCTCATGCTCACGATGATCTGCTTTCGCCTATTGTCTATCTCTCAGGATTACCGGTGTTGGTGGATTCGGGGACGTTTGTCTATAATGGTGATCATCCAACGCGCGACTACTATCGAAGTGCCGAAGCGCACAACGGTGTGATAATTGGTGAATCATCTCCGGCTGTCATCAAAGAAAGTTTTGGTTGGTCGAAAGTGAGAGAAAACGCAACAGTGCGTGTAACCGGTGATTCAGAAAATATTTTTACATTCGAGGCATCTTATGGGGAATATCAACGACAGCATACTCGGTCGTGCGAATTGAACGCTGACTCATTTATTGTCTCGGATAACTTTACACTTTCGAAGGAGCAACCGGTCGCCTTAAATTTTCATTTCGATCCTCGATGGAGTCTTACCAAAGAATCAGAGACGAAAGTGGTGCTGAAAGATGCCCAAGATCACCAAGTCGTTTTATTGATTTCCGGTGTTAATGCTTCTGTTGTTGTATTTGAATATGATTTTTCACCGAAGTATCAAGTTGCAATACCTGCTAAAGGTATTCGGATAACAATTAACGCACATCATTCTGCACTTCGAATTGAACTTACGCGAACATCTTGATAAAGGAATCTGGGCAGCCGCTGACAAAGGGTTGTTGCTGTTATATGGTTTTGCAGTGATCATCGTGGTGATCAATGTATTGCCCGATAGTGAATGGGCAGCATTCTCATTGTTCCAATCGATTTTTATTATCATTTGCGTTCTTTCTGATTCGATTTTTTTACAGCCGATGGTAAAATTCGCCAGTGAGCACGAAGCCGAGGTGTCGGAGATACTTGCGGCGAGTTTTACACTCTATACGGTTGTGATGCTCGCTATCGGCAGTGTGTTTGCAATCTGTGCCGATGGCTGTGCAAGATTATTTGCAAGTCCTGAGTTAGGGATGCTGCTGCCATGGTTGCCGCTGTTGCTGGTGCTGAATATCTTTCGTAATGTCGGTATTCGATATTTGCAAATCAGTTACCGCATTAGTAATATTTTTTGGGCTGATCTTGCTTTTTACGGATCAATCACCTTGCTCACAATTCTTGCGCATTCGCTCGGACTGTTCCGCACTGCTGATGATTTTCTGAAGATTAATATGATCGGGGGGGCACTGTCAAGTTTGGTCGCGATACTCTATTGTGGATCGGCTTTTCGTAAGATGCCCATATTCCACGTGCCGAGAACTGAATACGCTAAATTATTGTCGTTCGCTAAATATCAAGCGGGCACAAGTGTACTGCTCACATTTCAGCAATGGGCGGATGTCTTGGTCGTTGGGGTCTATGCACCGACTTACGTTGCGTTGTACTCGGCGGCAAAAACATTATACCGTTTTTTTGATGCTGTGCGCGATGGCGCAACGTTGCTCATCGTACCGGTGGCTTCACGACTGCATACCGGCGGCGACAGCGAAAAACTTTCTGCATTAGTAGAAAAATTATTATTCCTTGCTTTCGCGGCGCTCATCCCAATCTCATTAATATTGGCTTTAGGCGCAGAACCAATGCTGACGATATTCTATAAAAATAAATTTCCTGGGATTATCCCTGTCTTTCAGATTTTGATCCTCAGCGGCTTCGTATTGCCGTTGGCATTAGTCTCGACAAATGTCTTGATCGGAATCGGGCGTGTGCGAGAATTATTTTTTGCGGTAACCGGAGCGACGCTAGTCTTTTTTGTGTTGAACCGTCTGCTCGTACCACCAATGGGTGCATCGGGTGCCGCACTCAGTGTGCTTGTCTCGACGTCGGTGCTTGGCATAGGTTCATTTATCGCTATGCGCCACGACCTCGCAATCACCACGACCGGCATCCTCAGCCACGCCAAAGACATCAAACAAATGGTGGGACGTGGGAAGTAAATTTCTCCGTCTTCTTATATTTATTCACAAGAAATAGTATCAAAACAAGCATATAAATTGAGTTCATGTGACGTGGTTCATATTGAATGAAGCTTACAAGTACTATTTTATAGATGACTAATATATATAGTGGTAATATATATCCTGAATTTACGGTGGAGATATTCCTGAAGAACGCAATGATCGTCGATAGTAGTATATACGAAAAAAATATTATAAAGAGGAACTGGATGATTTTTTCGAAGAGATATGGGAGAGATATCGAAGCATCCAAATCCTTTAGATAGATTGCTTTATTAGAAATTCCGTTTATTTCTTTGATAGATGATTCCGTTGAGTCCCGAACATTATTCTCCATAAAAAATCTTGAATACTCTCCAACATAAAGACCTCGTAGAAAAATTGAAGCAAAGTTATATCCTACTTTTTCTGCAAAACTAATCGGCTTAGAATAGATATCTTCAACAAATGCCTTTACAAGGACTGAATCGCCTTGCGGAGAATAAGGATCGTTAATGCCATGTGACTTTACCACTTCTTCACCATACTGATCTGTTGGAGTTATATCCCAAGGATTATGAGGAAGCTGTCCTAGTGAAGTAAAAAGAACGAGCCCCCCATTCGTAGCTCCTGTACGAAATCCTGCATTATTTGCATCCGATCGAATAGCCCACGGCAACATAAAAATGATGGATGAAAGGAGTGTAATAGAACAAAATGTGATTGTTCGTATTAAATACTTTCTATAAAATACAACTATTATCGCAATAGCAACGAAGGGAAAATAAATATACTCACTTCTGAAGTTAAGAGTAATGCCCCAAACCAGTCCGCCTAATATCGCGTCTATCCATTGCGGTTTTACTAAGAACTTGATAAAACAAAAAGAAAACATTAATAATAATACCGCAACAATAGCATCAGGCCACCTAACAGACATTAGGGAAATAAAAGGGAGGAACAAAATTAAGTGCCAAATTTTCGGTGCAATTTCTGATATTTTATAAAAGGTAAGAACACCCACGAGGGTCAGAAGTCCCTGTAGAAAAAGAGTGGTAAAAATCGGATAACCTATAGTAAGACCTAAGCTGCAGAACAATGAGTAACCCCATATTGGGTAGAATGCCGGTGTGACACCATTTAGAGTATATCCATTGCCGTGAATAAGATTGTTTGCAAGTGGAATATAGCGGTATAAAAAAATATATTGCTGATTTGTGTGATTGGAATTCAAGAAGAAAACCAAAAAAATTTGAACACATAACAATGCATAAAAAAACAGCGGATTGGCAGCGAGTTTTCCCCAGTCTTTTTTGAGATGCATAAAGAATTCTCAGTTGTTTTGAACGAAAGCGTAAGAAAAGCTATTGCTTACTAAAGCAAATTTACCATTATTTCCCGGCTATGAAACGGATTCTCCTTTTTTCAGCTATTCTTTTGTTTTATGGAGTTAAGACATCAGCTCAAATTAATTTTGAAGATGTGACCCCTCCAAGCAAAATTACAACTCCTACCACTGACGACTATTCCTTTTCTTCTATATGGGTCGATGTCGATGGTGATGATTATTTTGATTTGTATATTGCACACGGAAACGATCATGACGATGAATATAATCAATTATATCATAATCTACGCGATGGTACTTTCTTGTTATTAGATCCTTCTGTATTCAATGGCGCACTACCACGATATACAGGTCAGCTATGTTGGGGTGACTACAATAACGACGGATTTCCGGACTTGTATGAAAGTCATTTTAATAGGAGGGACAATAGAATTTGGAAAAATAATGGTAATCTGACATTTTCTGACGTTAGTAATATCTTTACTAACCCGGGAATATATTCAACTGGTGCTATTTTCTCTGATTTTGATCTTGATGGAAATCTTGATCTTCTTGTAAATACTCAGTCACGATCAGGTTCGCATACGTATCATAATAATGGCACAGGTTCACTATTTACAGAGGTTGTTCCATTTAAGAATTTCGGTATTGGGGATGAAATTCTAGAAACTGATATAAATAATGATAATCTCCCTGACTATATGTTTGGGAATGCTCTCGGGATTGATTCTATTTTTGTTAATACCGGAAAGGGGTATGTTGGTCTTAATGTTGATTTCCTCTCTAAGGTAAGAAATTCTCAAGATTATCCTGGTGCGGCTGCGTTTGGGGACGTCGATAATGATGGTTACCCCGATCTCATTACTCATTACCCTAATAAATTCTACTTGTTTCATAACTTGAAAGGCACATCATTTTCAGATTGGACTTCTGAAATGAAATTGGATAGTGCTAAAGAGGGGTATCATCATTCAATTTTCTTTTGTGACTTTGATAACGATGGTTGGCTTGACATCATTATTCTCAATACGGAAATTCGGTCTGAAATATGGTATGGAAGTAATAACGGATTTCATCTTGATATTTTGCCAATCAACACCCCTCCGACAGGAGGATTACAAAATATATCACTCGCAGATTATGACAATGATGGTTTTATGGATATACTCCATTGTTCTATTGGTGATACAAAACTTTGGCACAACAAAGGTAATGCGAATCAATGGTTGAATGTGACGCTAAGAGGACACAAGGCGAATTATCAAGGGTTAGGTTCAAAAGTTATTTCTTACGTTCACGGAACACCGCAATATAGAGAAATTGCCTATAATCAAGGCAATTATGGATATTATCCCGCTCTGGCGCATTTTGGGTTTGGACCTGCTGATTGTAGTTCGGGGAGTGTGATTGATTCTTTGGTGGTGATTTGGCAGCCGGGAGGCAGGCAGGTTATTAAAAATGTGCGGATGAATGAGTTGGTTGTCGTCGATCAGGATTCCGGAATAGTGCGTACTATCGAAAAGCCGCTCAGCAGTGGCATCGGGTATGCGCAGAATTTTTCTGTATTTAATGCGACTGTCCCCGCTGATACCATTGTGCAAATTCCACTGAAGGTGATACTCAGTTCTTCATCGCAATTTCGGCTTGACTCGCTCCCTGTTACCGAACTTACATTTAGCATTTCTTATAATTCTAATATCCTTGATCTCACGCCGAGCAAAGTCGCACAGCGATATACTCCGCCCACGGGATGGACATTCAAGAATTCTTTGGTCGGCACTGATTCGATCACCATTACAATCACAAATACTGCACAGCAGAAGCTCTCGAAAGTTGTTGATCTCGGAATGTTGCGCTTCGATACCTATTTCTCTCAGCCGTATGGGACATTCGTTACTTTAAATAATATCACGATTCGTACCACAGACGGATCGTATCGTTTTTGTACAACCACAGAAAATAATTTTCTTGCGCATATTTCTGTTGGCTGGAGCACGGGCGTTTCGCCGTCTGTTTCAGCAAATGACAAACTTATTATTTCGCCTGACCCCATACATGGGGGTGTGCTCCAACTAACACTTCCCGAAGCTTCCGGCAAAAGTGAAGTGTTAGTCTTTGATGTACTTGGTCGGGAATTACTGCGGGAGCAGTCTGATATGATTGGCGGCTCTCTTCGTTGCCGAGTCGATGCCTTGCCCCCCGGTACATATTATCTAAGAGTAGTTGTTGGGCATAACCATTATAGCGGTAACTTCAGGAAAATAAATTAATTACAGCCTTTTATCATCCCGTTTTGGCGGCAATCCAAAGTGATAAACTTGGAATTTTTGTGGAAAAGTGCTATGTTTGTATAGAGGATTGGAGTAAAATGGTAAATTCTACACATATCACGAACGAAGAAAGCGCAGCGGTGATCGAAGTCAGCGGCGGAATCAACCTTGCTCGGTTGCTTCAGACGCTTGGCAACGAAACTCGTGCACGCATCGTCGGCGTTGCCGAAACGAATGCTGTCGGTGCTACGACCATTGTTATTGCCGGAGGTCTTGCCGAAGTACAACATGCCAGTACCCATATAACAGCATTGCAAGGAGTAGCCGACGTTGTCTTCTTTGCCAAACCCGATCTGCAAGCATTACATTTACTTCTGAAATCTTTAAAGATCTCAGAAGTCACACGCCACACGCCAACGATTCGAACACCCGAGCAAAAAGCGAAACAGCGTGTCCGATCAGCTGAAGAATTAGATATTACACAAATTAATTCTTGGAACGTGCACGAGATTCGACGTTATGCGCGTTCGGTCGAAGATTTTCCGCTGAAAGGTCGTTTGATCTCGAAAGCAAACCGCCCCCAACTCATTGCATTGCTCGAAAGCATCGGGGCACTCATGCCCGGAAGCTCGGCAATACTCTACGGCTCGCAGCAACTGCTTCCCAGTTAACATTATATAATTTTTTCCAAGAATTTAATTACCTGTGGGATTGGCAAGAAGGATCGGAGTACTCATCGCAGCGATCTTTTTTGCAGTAGTGCTATGGGCTTACGTTCATTTGTCGGGTACCTATGATGTTGATGTCGATCTCCCGTTAGTTATTAAAACACCGACTGGTTTTGCGATCTCAAATCCCTTACCCGAAAAAATTCACGTACGGCTTTCCGGTCCCGGATGGAGGTTGTTAATGGTCAATGCTACCGGTAACTCCAAACTCAAACTCGATCTTTCGGAACGCAATTCAAAAGAATTTCTTTCGACATTCTATATCACCAAAGATGAATTGCTTACAAACTCATCATTGCCCAGTGATGTAAAGCTCATCAAGATGGAGCCGGATTCGCTCGGGGTACAATTCTCACGCGAAAGCATCCGCCGAGTGGCTATTGAGCTTCGCACCGACATTCAACCGGCATCGGGGTATGTCATCGTTGGTGATCCGGTAATCACTCCCTCGACCGTCACCCTTCATGGGTCGAATATTCTTATTGATTCGATCCGATCATACCCAACCAAACTTCTGCGCTCACGCGGCGCCCATGAGAGTTTTACGCAAACCCTTGAACTCAGTGATACACTTGCTGAGGTGCTTACTTCGCGCTCGGTCAATTCCGTTTCGGTCCGGGTAATAATCGAAGCAGTCGCTGAGAGAATTTTTACCGATATTCCTGTCTCGGTCGAGGCAATGCCGGGTGATCGTGAATTGTTTCTCGATCCGGCAACGATATCGGTTGTTGTCAGAGGTGGAGTTGATCAATTAGCCAAGCTCACCCGCGATGCAATCAAGGCGAAGATTGTCTATGATGCGATCAAATTTGATTCGATTTCAATGCTGGCGCCACAGATTGACGCACCAAAAGGAATAGAAGTATTGCAATCACAACCGCCTCAGGTGCGTTTTGTGATCAGAAAAAAATAAGTGTAGTCTATGACCCTCGAAGAACAAATACGACAATTAGCTAAGCAATTTCATCCTCGTATTATCGAGTTGCGGCGTGAAATTCATGCAAACCCCGAACTGGCATTCGAGGAGATCGAAACAGCGGCGCTTGTTGCCGAGACACTGCGCTCGTGTGGTGTTGAAGTAAAAACCGGTATTGCTAAAACCGGTGTCATTGGTACGATCAAAGGCAAAAAGCCCGGCAAGACGATTGCCCTCCGAAGTGATATGGATGCGTTGCCGATACTCGAAGCAACCGGTTTGCCATTTGCGTCGAAGAACGAAGGCAAGATGCACGCTTGTGGTCATGATGCACATACAGCAATTGGCTTGGGGGCAGCGATGATTTTGTCGCAATTAAAAGAGGAGATCGAAGGAGAAATACGATTCTTATTTCAACCCAGTGAAGAAAAGAATCCGGGCGGCGCACCGGTTATGATTGATGAGGGCGCTCTTGATGGGGTTGATGAAATTTATGGTCTCCACGTTATCGCACAACATGATGCCGGAACCGTCGGTTTCTGTGCCGGAGAAATGATGGCAAGCGCTGATGAACTCTATATTACTATTCGCGGGAAATCGGGTCACGGAGCACGACCACATTTCGCTATCGACCCGATCGTCACAGCTTCGCAAGTGATACTCTCATTACAAACATTGGTCTCACGAAATCTTGACCCTTTTAGTCAGGGTGTGATTACTATTGGCTCGATCCACGGAGGTTTTGCGCCAAATATTATTCCTGAAGAAGTCAAGCTTGTCGGTACGCTGCGGTCGATGACCAAAGAGTGGCGTGAATTCGCTCATCGCCGTATCGAAGAAATTATTCGCGGCATTTGTGATTCAGCAGGAGCTGAATATGATCTCTATATCAGCAAAGGCTATCCGGTGTTGAATAATGATCCGAACAAGACAATTTTTGCCGAAGAGGCAGCTCGTGCTTTGTTCGGAAGTGATGCTGTTTTTAAAGCTGAGCGATTAATGGGCGCTGAGGATTTTGCCTATTACCTCGAAAAGGTACCGGGGACATTCTATCGTCTCGGCATTAGAAATCTTGATCAAAACATCACGGCAGATATTCATAACGATCACTTCACTGTTGACGAACGTTCGCTTGAAATCGGTGCGGCGATGCAGGCATATTTGGCAATAAAGGCTTTGAAACAATAGTTGGTCTTATGCAAAAAATGTTTTCTCGTCCGCTATTCGGTGCTATTCTTGTTTTTATCATTTCTTTCGTCGTCTATTTGCAGACGATGGCTCCTTCGGTGCCCTTTATTGATGGCGGCGAGTTAGCTGCTTCATGCTCGACGCTTGGTATTTGCCATCCCACAGGCTATCCGCTCTTTACGATGATCGGCTGGCTCTTTGCGCATCTACCGATTGCCATACGGGTGATCGTGCGGCTCAATATGATGTCGGCTCTGTTTACAGCAATGGGTGCAGCGGCAATGGTGTATCTCGTGGCTGAAATGTTCGGGCATTGGTTTTCTTTCGAGCGCGCAGAAACACCGCTCACAAAAAAGAAAAATGTGGTACTTGAAGTCTCAGACCTATCAAATCCATCTGATTTGTCTGTTGCGATCGGCATCTTTGCAGGGCTTAGCGCCGCATTCAGCGAAACGTGGTGGGCACAATCAAATGCGATTGAAGTCTATCCCTTACATTGTTTTCTTGTGCCGATTGCTCTGACATTCTTTTTTAGAATGCTCCGATTGGAAAAACAATCATTCGAAAAAAATTCATTTCTATTTGCACTGACTCTTGGTCTGTCATTTGCTAATCATCTCACCACCGTACTCCTCGCTCCGGCGTGTTTGTATTTGTTTTTTGCGATTTCGGGTCTGAATACTTATTCGCTAAAAAAAGTATTTCGATTCATTCCTGCATTTGCGCTCGGACTGTTGCCCTATTTATATTTTCCAATTCGGTCCTCGCAATTTCCTCTTATGGATTGGGGGCATCCGACCAATCTTTCGTCTTTCTTTAAGCATTTTAGTGGCGGGCAATATAAAATATGGATGTTTACCGCCGAGGCTCCTGCAAAGAATTGGCCTTATTTTTGGCATGAATTCCCGACAGAATTTTCACTTGTGGGTTTTGTACTAATCTTAATAGGCTTATATGCACTGCTTGTCAATAATAACAAGAAGCATATTCATTTGCTCATTTTTGTGCTCCTGCTCTTTTTTGGATGTTTGTTCTACTCAATTAATTTTGATATTCTTGAGATCGATCCTTATTTCTTAATTGCCTATCTTGCTTGCATTCTGATGATCTCATTCGCGGGAGCGCAACTGACACAATGGCTCAAAGAGCGATGGAAAGAAAGTGTAACCCAGATTGCGCTCATTCTCGCGGTATTGTTCGCGATATTTGAAGGTGTTGCCAACTATACACACGTTGATGAAAGTGGCAACTATATGGTCGAAGATTATGCAATGAATGTCTTGAAAAATTTACCGCCTCATGCAATTGTGTTCTCGACCGCATGGGATTTTTGGCTCAGTGGGGCGTTCTATTATCAACTCGTCGAACACATCAGACCCGATGTATTGGTGATTGATGCGGCAATGCTCAGGGATCGTCCTTGGTATTATAGCTATCTACAACAACGCGACCCCGAAGTGATGAGTCGAGTTGCAACAGAAGTGAATGCCTTTATGCCGCATCTTCTTCACTTTGACCGTGGCGAACCGTTCGACCAACAAGCCATCGCCGAAACATATACGAAACTGACTGATGCCTTGATCAGAAAAAACTCTGATCGCCCGATCTTCATCGCCCCGGAAATGTTGCAAGATCACGATCCACTTTTCGCACCGGCATACAAACCAATTCCGGCAGGTATTGTCTTCCGATTGCTCGAAAAAGATTCTGTTTTTGATGCGCCACCTGCAACGATCCAATGGAATGATGCTCACTATCGGGTCAGAAATTATTATACCGACAATGCTCGAATGCTTCAAGCAACTTCATTAGCATCACGAGCCCAATATTTGCTTCAGCATGGGAATTCTACTGAAGCAAAACAATGGCTCGATCTCGCGTTGCGTTTGAAACCAGATCTCACGGTGAATCCTGAAAGCCTTCAAGAACGTGATAAAAACGCGGCATTTTCGACTAATGAACGATTTGCTCAAATCGAACAGCTACGACGTTCGATCAAATAATTCGTTGCAAAATTTGTTCCTTGCACGGGTTGAACGTCTCTTCCCCCGATCGCTGTTGTATAGCGTGCAGAACGTCACGAAACAAATACAAATATGATCACGAAAGAATTAATCGCAGGGCTTGACCAAGGGGGAATGGGTTTGGCGATTGCCGGAATGGGCGATCAATTTCTTGATGCTGTTGCCCGCACCGAAGAGGCACTTGACTCTCTTACGCTCCCGAACAAAGACTCGATCACCAATATTATTCTCGCCGGTCTCGGCGGTTCTGCAATCGGTGGTGACCTGGTTCGCTCATATTTATTGCCGTCCCTGTCATTGCCATTTGTGATCAATCGTACGTACTCGCTTCCGGAGTTTACGAGTAATAATAGCTTAGTGATTGTTTCAAGTTATTCGGGATCAACCGAAGAAACATTGTCGATGTATGACCTGGCTCGTGCAAAAGGTGCGCAGATTGTTTGTGCTTCGACCGGCGGTAAGCTTAAAGAATTGGCTGATCGCGACGGGGTACCTTTCATCACCCTCCCAACGGGTTTTCAGCCACGAGCGGCGCTCGCATATTCGTTTGTGCCGGTGTTACTTATTCTTGAGCGGATGGGACTATGCTCATCGCAAAAAGTACATCTCAAAGAAACAGCTGATCTGTTGCACGAACTTGTCAAACGTTATGGTACTGACGCCACAAACGAAAATAACGACGCACTTCGTATTGCCACAATATTGCGCTCGAAAGTACCCGTGATATACTCTGATTCCGAATCACTCGACACCGTGAATATTCGCTGGCGCGGACAAATTCAGGAAAACGCAAAACATATTGCGTTCGGAAATGTACTGCCCGAAATGAATCACAACGAAATTAATGGTTGGGCGCACCCGACCGGTATTCAAGATCATTTCGTTTCGATTTTTTTACGTTCGACCCAAGATGAGCACGAACGTGTCGGCAAACGCTTTGAAATCTTAAAAGAAGTGTTAGTCGGCAAAGGAGTAGTTGTCATTGAGCTCGAAGCTAAGGGGTCTTCTCGTCTTGCACGAATGTTTTCGCTTATCGCACTTGGTGATTGGATTAGCTATTATATTGCTCTTCTGCTGGGGGAAGATCCAAGCCCGGTACCGGTGATTATGCTATTGAAGAAAAAACTTGCTGGTTAAACTGACACTGTGTTAGAACATCGAAAGGAT
This sequence comes from Bacteroidota bacterium, assembly GCA_025363505.1. Taxonomy (GTDB): domain Bacteria; phylum Bacteroidota; class Ignavibacteria; order Palsa-1295; family Palsa-1295; genus JAFDZW01. The sequence continues at coordinate 18,145 of JANYDV010000211.1, read as the reverse complement.
AACGAAACACCTTCGGGCTTGAAGATCATATTCTTCGGCACCCCGCAATTTGCCGCATATATATTAGAGTCTCTCGTTACCCACGGCGAAAATATTGTGTGTGTTGTTACTACTGCTGAAAAAGAACAAGGCAGAGGTCTCAAGACCCATCCCGCAGTGCTTCAAGAGAAAGCTATTGAACTCGGTATTCCTTTTTTAGCACCAAAAAAAGTTCGTGATCAAGAATTTATAGAACAGTTACGGTCGTTTGAGGCTGATTGTTTTTGTGTCGTCGCCTATAAAATACTGCCGAAAGAAATATACGCAATGCCGAGACTTGGCACATTTAATGTCCATACATCGCTGTTGCCAAAATATCGCGGCGCCGCACCGATGCACCGAGCGATTCTCAACGGAGAGACTGAGACGGGCATTACCACGTTTTTGCTCGATGAACAGATCGACACCGGTGGAATGCTCTTACAAGAGAAAATACCAATCGGCATAAACGAAACGGTTGGCGAACTTCATGATGAATTAATGCATCTTGGTGCGAAGCTCGCCATTGATACATTACGAGGCTTATCGAATGGCTCATTGCATCCAAAAATGCAAAACGCTTCAGAAGCAACCCCCGCCCCAAAAATATTTCCTGAAGATTGTATTATTAACTTCAATCGTCCTGCCGAAGATGTGCACAACCATATCCGAGGACTTTCGCCATCGCCCGGAGCGGTGATGATCTTGCCAACAGGAGAGCGAATGAAGATCTATCGCACGACAATTGATCACTCAGATTGGAAACTACCGCCGGCAGATTTTGGTAGTTCTATTAATAAACGTAAGTTATATGTTGGTACGGCAACAATGCCGATTGAAATACACGAGTTACAACGTGAAGGAAAAAAGAAAATGAGTGCCGAGGAATTTCTCCGAGGTGCACGAATGGTAATCACTAATAAACCAGAATAATGATAGCCCCCCTGAAAGAATTTGATTTTAGCAAATACCCGATGATCTGCGCACATCGTGGCGATACCTCGCTCGGTGCGCCCGAGAATTCTTGCGACGCAATCGAAGCTGCACTGACAAGTGGTGCGGAAATGGTTGAAGTAGATATTCAATTCACCACCGCCGGTGATATTGTTTGTCATCACGATGAAATTTCCGGTGGTGGAAAATATGAACGCTTCGAGGATATTGTCGCTCTTGTCACGGGAAAGATGTATTTGAATGTTGAGCTTAAAGGTTATGGCGTCGTTGATGAACTTCCATTAGTCCCAAAGCTCTTCGAATTAATCGAGCGCTATCACATGGAAGATCGTGTGCTCTACTCCTCATTCCGACCCGATTATATTTCTGAACTTTCGAAAGAACGTAGTGCGACAATCATCCACCCTACAACAGAAATGTCCTCGTTTATCGGCATCGAAGCTATTGACCAATGGTTGCCTTCGGAATTACTGATGAAAACAAGTGCGGCGTCGTATGCGGCACAGTTAAGCGAACTTGATCAATGGAGAATGAGCGATATTCTCTCCAACAAAATTCATTTGTCGATATACACGATCAACACCCAAGAAGAATTTGAACAAGCATTAAAATTTGGAGCGAAGGCAATTGTCACTGATCGCCCAAGAGATCTTGTTCAGTTTCGCAAGGAACACTTTAAATTATAAGCAGACTTTCACCAATACGCAGTTGTTTTCAGAATGCATGACAAGCCGAATCATTTAATCAACGAAAAATCACCGTATCTACTGCAGCACGCTAATAATCCTGTTGAGTGGTATCCGTGGTCGGAAGAAGCATTTGCTCGTGCTACTACTGAAAATAAAGCAATCTTTCTTTCGATCGGGTATTCGACGTGCCATTGGTGTCATGTAATGGAGCACGAAAGTTTTGAGAATACTGCTACTGCCGCTTATCTCAATGCACATTTTATTTGTATCAAAGTTGATCGCGAAGAACGACCCGATGTCGATGCAATTTATATGGCAGCGACTCAAGCTATGACCGGAAGTGGCGGCTGGCCCATGAGTTGTTTCCTGACGCCAACTCGCAAGCCTTTTTTTTGTGGTACCTATTTCCCCCCCGTGCCCGCGCACGGAAGACCAAGTTTCCCGCAGTTGCTCGAACGTATTGTCACCTTGTGGGATACTCGACAAGAAGATATTCTCGGATCGGCGGATGAACTGACAAAAGCCATGTCAGAACAACAACTCGAAGCGCCAACGTCCACTTCAATCGAACATGCCATAGAATCTTGCGTCGAATATTTTAAGACATCATTTGATTCAATTGAAGGCGGATTTGGTTCTGCGCCAAAATTTCCGAGACCTTCACAATTCAATTTACTCTTTCAATATTATGATATAAGTGCTGATAGTGATGCGAGGAAAATGGCACTCTTTACGCTGAAGAAAATGGCGATGGGTGGTATTAATGATCAACTTGCCGGAGGCTTCCATCGCTATGCAGTTGATAATAAGTGGTTCGCACCTCATTTCGAGAAAATGCTCTATGACCAAGCGCAGTTGCTTGACTCATATCTTGATGCCTATCAGATCAGCGGTGATTTATTCTATCGCGATGTTGTTGCTTCAATCGCCGATTTCGTTCTTTCTGATATGACGAACCCCGCCGGTGGTTTCTATAGCGCTCTTGATGCTGATAGTGAAGGGGTTGAAGGAAAGTATTATGTCTGGACTTACCACGAGATTGTCGATATTCTTGGTATCGAAGATGCAAGACTTTTTGCGTATCGTTTTGGAATTTCTGAATCAGGCAATTGGGAAGATGAACAGAATATTCTCTATCGCGCTCATACAACGCCTGAGGTTGCCACTTTTGCAGGACTTGATCTGGAAATGGTTCGTACACGATTAACCGAATGCGCTAACAAATTATTAGCCGTACGCTCAACACGTATTCCACCCTTACTGGATGATAAAATCCTTACTCCATGGAATGGGCTGATGATCTCGGCACTTGCAAGAGCATCGCAAGTTTTTGATTCTGCGAAGTATCTCGATGCGGCGACAACCGCAGGTAGTTTTATTTGGAATGAATTATACCAAAAGACCGGCAATGCACTACGTCATCGGTGGCGTGACGGTGAGGCAAAATTCGAAGCGTACCTCGAAAGTTTTGCATTCTTGATCAAGGGATATCTGTCATTGTATGAAACAAGTTTTGACCCGATCTGGCTCGATCGTGCGATAACACTTCAAGCCGATCAAGATAAAAAATTATTTGACACTACGCTTGGCGGATATTTTACCAGTACAAATAATAGTGATCTTATCATTCGTACAAAAAACGAATATGATGGCGCAGAACCAAGTGGAAATTCAGTGGCTGTTCAAAATTTATTCAGACTCTTCACCATCACCGGCAACAGCAACTACAATGATAAGGCTTCGGCAACGATACAATTTTTTTCCGGCAGACTCATACGCTATCCATACACCATGCCCGAACTTCTTAGCGCAGCGATGTGGCAATTGCACTTGCCGGCGGAAATAGTAGTGGGCGGAAAAGAGAATCAGTCTGATATATATATGACCGAGTTGCATTCCATCCGAACGCTGCTTTCCAAAAAGTATATGCCGCGTAAAGTGCTGCTCTATGCTGACAATAATAATGAATCATTATCGGAGTTTGCTCGCTCGCTTGCTACTGATCAATTTACGGTCTATTATTGTCACAATCACACTTGTGATTTACCCATACATTCTGCAAAAGCATTCGAAACGCTGTTTTTGAGTGATTCGCATCCTCATACATAACATTCACTATTGTTGCGATATACCCGTTCTTTTTTTGAGCGCGATGCTCCGACCGTTGCACGAGAACTACTCGGAGCCAAATTGCACCGTTTCGTCAGTGGGAAAGAGTTGATTGGTCGAATCGTCGAGACCGAGGCGTATGATCAGACCGATGCCGCTTGTCATGGATACAATGGCAAGACTGAGCGCAACAGCCCACTCTTTGGTTTAGCGGGGTTTTCGTATGTGTACTTTACCTACGGAATGCATTATTGTTTTAATGTGGTTACCGGGAAAGAACATTTTGGGTCAGCGGTATTGATACGTGCCTTGGAGCCACTCGAAGGTATCGAAGAAATGTATGATGCCCGACCAAAGGCAAAAAAAAACATTGATCTACTTTCAGGACCCGCAAAACTCTGCCAAGCAATGAGTATTGCTCGGGCGGAAAGTAATATTGATCTTCTCGAAAGCGACACATTGTTTTTTACAAAAGGCAAGCTTAGCAACAATGAAACCGTCAGCGTCACAACCCGTATCGGTATAACACGAGCCACCGAACTACCCTGGCGTTTTCTTATCGCGAATAACGACTTTATCTCGAAAGGAAAACCTTCGTGATCATACTCAGAAAAAGTCATGTACAACAGCAGACGATTTTCAATTTTTGCAGTAATAGTCGCCGCCGCAATAATATTCCCGGCTGCGCTTTGGGCGCAACTTTCATTTAAACCTCAAGTCTTAATGTCACCCGAACGCGCAACACTCGCCTCGAAGATGAAAGAGCAAGCCGGTGAGCATATTCATATGCCGCCACTGCCGACAAACTATAATGCAGACCGATATTATAATACCAAGCCTTCTGATCTGACGAAAGCCTCATTAAAAGGTAAAGTAGTACTTATTGATATCTGGGATTATACTTGTATAAATTGTATCCGCACTCTGCCGTATATCAAATCTTGGGCAAAGAAATATAAAAACAAGGGATTGGTCGTGATTGGAATTCACTCGCCGGAGTTCGACTTCGAACGGTTGCCGGAAAATCTGAAAGCGGCGATCAAGAAATTTCAGTTGGAATATCCTATCATCGCCGATAATGAATATGAAATCTGGCATTCGTTTGCAAATCATTATTGGCCCGCTAAATACCTATTTGATGCCAACGGAATTTTACGAACGACACATACCGGTGAAGGGGAGTATCAAGAGTTCGAAGCGTTTTTACAAAAAATTCTCCTCGAGCGTGATGCGACGACCGTTCTTCCTGACCTCACAGCCCTTGTCAGAACCAGCGATAAACCAGGCTCCGTCTGCTATAAGCCTACTCCGGAAACATATATAGGCTTCGAACGCAACCGCCCTGCAAATACTGAAGAAGTAGTCCCCAATAAATCAATACTCTTTACTCTGCCATCGACACTTGAAGAAGATCGGTTGTATTATGAGGGGGCGTGGACCATTCGACGTGAATTTGCGATGCCTACCGGCGGCGCAATGTCCAGTTTGGTAATCAACTACCAAGCAAAAGAAGTAAATCTTGTTATTCATCCACAAGATGGGAAAGCGGCTCGTGTGCTTGTCGAACAAAATGGTATTCCTATTGGACCAGCAGATCGGGGTTCTGATATTCTCGAAGAGAATAATAAGACATATCTCGTGGCAACTGAACCAAGAATGTATAATATCATTAATAATTCAACATTTGGAAATATGACCCTGCGTCTGTCGAGTGATTCACCCTCATTTGCGGCGTATGCATTTACTTTCACTACAGATTGCCGCGAGTAAATTATCAACAGGATAGAATTTTGCCCACTCCTCCTGAAAACCATCTCTGCCTTCTATCGTGTTTGACTACGATGCAGAACTTGCCGATAATTGATCAATCGGAGTTGGTGATAAAACCGCTCGCCGAAGCTGAGACAATACCATCGTCGTGGTACAATTCTGACGATATATGGAGACTCGAAAAAGAAGCAGTCTTTGCACAAACATGGCAATGCGTTGGTCGCCAATCACAAGCCGCGAGGTCGGGTGAGTATTTTATTGCCGAGATTGCATCCGAGCCTTTAATTATTGTCCGAGGTAAAGATAATATCCTTCGATGTTTTTATAATGTCTGTCGCCATCGCGGCGGTCCGCTTGCAATCGGCAGCGGTTGTGCGTCACATTTGCAATGCAAGTATCACGGCTGGACCTATGAACTTGACGGAAGACTTAAAGGTGTTCCTGACTTTGACTCAGTCGCTCATTTTGATAAAACAGCATTCGGTCTTGCTCCGGTAGAGTTAGCAGTCTGGGAAGGTTTTGTTTTTGCCCGACTCGTACCGGGAAAACCATCGTTCAATGAATTGTTTACAGGCATCAGTGATCGAATAGGGAAGCCGGGTTTAGGCGAGTTACAGTATCATCGGCGAAAGAGTTACGATCTAAAGTGCAATTGGAAAATATTTGTCGATAATTATCTCGAAGGCTATCATGTTCCGTTAGTACATCCCGAATTAATGAAGCTCTATGATTATCACTCCTACAAAACTAAAGTTCGCGAGTGGTATTCATTTCAGCATAGTCTTTTAACCTCAGCAGAAAATATCTATTCCTCTGGTGCGGGCGAAGCATTATACTATTTTATTTTTCCTAATTTAATGCTGAATATCTTGCCCGGGAGGCTCCAAACGAATATCGTGGAGCCGATTGATGCCGAGCGTTGTATTGTCCATTTTGATTATTATTATGTAGCCGGTACCTCTGAACAACAGATTGCCGACGATCTCACATTCAGTGATAGTGTTCAGGTGGAAGATATTGAGATCTGCGAGTTGGTACATCGCGGCGTTCGCTCGCGCTCCTATGACAAAGGTCGCTTCTCGGTCAAGCACGAAGAAGCTCTCTGGCACTTTCAATCGCTCTTAAAAACCTTCTTTCGTGATGCCGTCGAGTCGAAACGGACACCCCGATAGAACTGTTGTGCTCTTCTACAATCTATGGATACAGCAATATTTTCAAAATACGAGCCTGTGATCGGGCTGGAAGTTCACGCGCAGATGCTGACAAAGTCGAAGGCATTTTGCACGTGTTCGACCGAGTTTGGCGGAGCACCTAACACCCGTACTTGCCCGATTTGCCTCGCACATCCGGGTACGCTGCCGACACTCAATGAGAACCTGTTACGCTTTATTGTCCGTATGGGAATTGCTACCCATTGTGAAATTCGTCCGCGGTCAATTTTTGCAAGAAAAAATTATTTTTATCCTGATCTCCCGAAGGGTTATCAAATTTCGCAATATGATACCCCTATCTGTCACAATGGTTTTATAGAAACGGAATTGCCCGACGGCGAGACCAAACGAATCGGCATTACCCGAATCCATATGGAAGAGGATTCCGGAAAATCAATTCACGATTTTGGTACTGAGACACTTGTTGATCTCAATCGTGCCGGAGTGCCACTGATCGAAATCGTCAGCGAACCCGATATGCGCTCGAGCGATCAAGCGTATGCCTATCTTACGGCGATCAAATCAATTGTAACATATCTCGGTATTTGTGACGGCAATATGGAAGAAGGCTCGCTTCGATGCGATGCCAATGTATCTGTGCGATTACGAGGTACGGAAAAATTTGGACAAAAAACAGAAGTAAAAAACCTCAATAGCTTTCGTAATGTAAAACTCGCTATCGAAGCAGAGATTGTTCGTCAGATCGCAGTGATCGAAGAGGGAGGGGTGGTATTGCATCAAACTATGGCTTTTGACCCCAACAAATCTCTCACCCGAGCCATGCGCACCAAAGAAGATGCACACGACTATCGTTATTTCCCCGAGCCTGATCTTGTGCCTGTCACTATTACCAAAGAGTATATTGACGAAGTTCGAGCAGAAATACCCGAACTTCAACGTGACCGCCGCGACCGCTTTATTCGCGATTTTGAATTGCCGAAATACGATGCCGATGTATTGACCGTTGACAAAGCAACCGCGGATTTTTTTGAGCAGGCTATCGAGGCACTCGCCGGTAAATCGAATGAGGTGATCAAATCAATTTCGAATTATACAATGGGCGATGTGATGCGTATGCTCACCGAACGCAAAGCGACTATTAAGTCGCTCGGCTTGCTGCCGTCACACCTTGCGGAGTTGATCACGCTGGTCACTGATGGGACCATATCGAATAAAATAGCAAAAGATTTGTTGCCCGAATTGCCGGGTAATCAAAAATCTCCGAAAGAAATTGTTCAAGATCGCGGGATGATTCAAGTTTCTGATGAGGGTGCGTTGCGCCAGGCAATCCGTACTATTCTTGAGGGCAACCCAGATAACATTGCAAAATATAAATCAGGCAAAGTAAATCTCTTCGGTTTTTTTGTAGGGCAAACAATGAAAGCAATGGGCGGCAAAGCAAATCCGACTCTGCTCAATGAGTTGGTGAAAGAAGAATTAGAAAAAGCATGAGAAGAACATTTATCTGTGGTAATTGGAAAATGAATGGCTCGCTCGATGAGACGATGAATCTCATCGGTGGTCTTGTGCCGCGGTATCAAGACTCATTTGTAAATGTCGAGATTGCTGTCTGTCCGCCATTTACCTCAATCGCTTTAGCTCATTCGTTATTGAGTGATCGTGGTGTACGTATTGCTGTTGGTGCGCAAAATTGTCACGATCAGCAAAAAGGAGCATATACGGGTGAAATTTCGACACGAATGTTAGTCGAAGCAGGATGTACTTATGTGATTGTTGGTCATTCGGAACGCCGTGCAATTTTTAGTGAGACAAATGAATTCATTAACAAAAAAATACTTGCCGCACTCAGTAACGGCTTAAAACCGATTGTCTGTGTGGGCGAAACTCACGAAGAACGCGAACTTCAGCGCACTTTTGAAGTACTACTCGAACAGCTTCGGGGCTGTTTGCGTGATGTGACTGCGCAACAAATGCACCAAGTAACTATTGCCTACGAACCGGTCTGGGCTATCGGTACCGGAAAAACAGCTACACCCGAAATAGCACAAGATTCGCATTCGTTTATCCGCTCCGAGATCGAAGCGTTGTATGGAAAAGAAGTAGCCAATAACGTCTGCATACAATATGGAGGCAGTATGAATGCTTCAAACGCAGAACAATTATTACATCAACCGGATATTGATGGCGGGCTTATCGGCGGTGCGGCTCTTGATGCAGAGTCGTTTATGACGATCGTTCGTATTGCATCACAAGCACACTAATCACCCACCCATCATCGAGTGAATATTTTTTTACAACGACTCGCGACTGCCCAAGAATATCCTATCGTAACCGATGGTTCGATGGAAGTTGTGCTTGTACAACGTGGTGCCCTCGAAACCCCGATCGAAGCCTATAATATTCGTCAGCCGCTTGCGGTCGAACATGCGCATCGCGAATTTGCAAAAGTTGGTGCCGAGCTTATTTGTACGAACACCGAGCATGCGTCGCCGCTTGCGCTTGAGCGTTTTGGACTTCGTCAAAAAATGTACGAGATCAATCGCAAGGGTGTGTGGCTTGCCCGAAGTGTTGCCGCCGAATATAAGTCGATTGTTGCGGCAGTAGTTGGTCCGCACGGAAAATATCTTTCTCCACTTGGTTCGATTACGGTCGAAAAAGCGCGTGCATCATTTGAAGAACAAATACAAGCCCTTGTTGATGGCGGTCCTGATGTACTGCTGCTGAGAAGTTTTATCGAATTACGAGAACTGGAGATCGCTATTGAAGTCGCAAAAAAAATTGCGCCTGATCTCCCGATTATCGCCCAAAAAACTTTCCCTGAAGATGGAGCATTGCTTGCGACAGATTATGCTCGCAAGATTGCTGAACGCCTTGTCGAACTTGGCGTTGATGTTATCGGCACCAACGGTACAGTAGGTCCGCAACGGATGATCCAGATCGTGAAGGCATTTGCATTGCCGAATATGCCGCTTTCTGCGCAACCGGACATTGGCATTCCCACACTTGTCAATGGACGTCCGATCTATAACGCCACCGCCGACTATGTCGCCCAAAGTGCGGTGCGTTTGCTTGATGTTGGGGTGAGTATTATCGGAGCTTGCGGCGGCGCATCTCCCGAACACATCAAAAAAATTGCTGAAGCCATCAAAGACAAACACGCGTCGGCTCCCAAAGCAGAAATCATCAAAGTAAAGCATGAGCAAGTCAATGGCTCGCAAGATTTAGCACAGCTTTCGAAGTTTAAACAACTTCTTGGGAAAAAATTTCTGACCACTGTTGAACTTGATATCCCGCGTGGGCTGGAAATGTCAAGTGTCTTCGAGGGAGCTAAATTCCTTGCCTCGGCAGGAATTGATGCTGTGAATATTTCCGATGGCGCACGTGCACGACTTCGCGTATCTTCAATTATGCTTTCGAGTCTTGTCCAGCAGCAATGCGGTATCGAAGTGATTACCCATCTTGCTTGCCGCGACCGGACAATGGTTGGGTTGCAATCGGAACTACTCGGGGCAGAACTGCTTGGTGTGAGAAATATTCTGGCTGTCACGGGGGATCCTGCACAGATCGGCGATTTCCCTTATGCAACCAGTGTCTATGATATTGATGCCATTGGATTGATCCGTGCACTCAACTCAATGAACTCGGGTCTCGATCTAATGGGCAATCCCATCACCGGTGAGGGAGCGAGAACAACACACTTTATGATCTCTTGTGGTTGCAATCCCGTTTCAGATAATATGGAGCTTGAGATTAATCGTCTTGAGCAAAAAGTTGCTGAAGGGTGTGAAGTGATTTTTACTCAACCGATATTCGAACTCGCAACGCTCGAAACATTTTTAGAACAGATTAAGCACTTTCGGAAAAAAGCACATATTATGCTTGGTATTTTACCACTTCGAAGTGTTCGTCATGCGGATTTTTTGCATTACGAAGTGCCGGGAATGACAATCCCTCAATGGATACATAACCGTCTGGCAAGTCGTAACACAACCGACGAGCAGAGTGCCGAAGGAATAGAAATTTGTGTTGAATTCCTTCGCGATGCTAAATCATTGGTTGATGGCGCTTATCTTATGCCGCCATTTAAAAAATATCAGATGGCTGTTGATATTCTCGGTCGTATCAGCTAATGGTAACCTATCCTCGCATAGGAATAGTATTGGTGCATTTGAATGCGTATGACGATACCGCTCGTTGTTTGCGTTCGCTCGAAACGATGACATATCCGAATACCGAAGTGATCGTCGTTGATAACGGCTCTGTTGATGGTACAGGATTTCGATTAAAAGATGAATTCCCAACGGCAACACACATTCGCTCCGATGAAAACACCGGGTTTACCGGTGGAAATAATATCGGTATTGAATATTCGCTGACCCATCACTGCGATCATGTGCTGTTGCTCAATAACGATACTATTATCACCCCCGGCTATCTTGAGCCACTGGTCGAACGTTTATTATCCGCTGATAATATTTCTGCGGTGAGTGGGAAAATTTATTTTTACCCCCAGTCCTATAATGGTCAGGATAAAATCATTTGGTACGCCGGCGCTTTTCAAAAATGGCATACGGGGTATCATCATATTGGAGTATTTGAGAAAGACAGTGGGAAATATGACACTGCTGAAATTACCGAGTATGCTTCGGGGTGTTTAATGTTGATGCGCGGCGAGCTTTTGCAGACAATGGGGATGCTCTCGAAAGAATATTTTATTTATTGGGAAGAATCAGATTGGTGTATGCGAGCACGCGAGCGAGGATATGTCTGCTGGTACGAACCGAAAAGTTTGATCTACCATAATTTCAAAAGTGCGACACTCGGCAAAGAAACACCATTCTATATGTATATGCAGACGCGCAATTCATTTTTATTTGCGTCGCGTCATTTCCATGGCTTCGTAAAACTGCGCTACCTGTTATTTTATCCGTTGTATAGATTATACTATTACCTTTCGCTCATTCGCGCAAAAAATATTCGCGGCGCAACGGCGATGATCTATGGGATTATTGATTATTACAAAGGGTATCGCGAGAACAAAGGGCTTAAAGAACGCGGATACATACGATAATATTCTGTACGGACTTATGATGATCTATCATTCACCATTCATCAATTAATCAATGCCAATTTCATTTGTCACCGGTGCTGCCGGATTTATCGGATCGCATGTTGTTGATTCACTTATTTCCGATGGGCATACTGTTGTTGCCTTTGATGACCTCTCCGGCGGATTTATTGACAATGTCAATCCTCAAGCCATTTTTATCGAAGGCAGTTGCACCGATCATCTCAAACTTGCACCGATCTTCAATCAATATAAATTTGATTTCGTTTTTCATCTCGCCGCCTATGCCGCAGAAGGACTTTCGCATTTTATTAAACGATTTAATTATACCAACAATGTAATCGGCTCAGTCAATTTGATCAACGAAGCTGTAAAACACGATTGTAAGCGCTTTATTTTTACGAGTTCGATAGCGGTTTATGGTCGTAATCAATTGCCGATGCGCGAAGACCTTGTGCCCCAACCGGAAGACTCATACGGTATTGCGAAATATGCTGTTGAACTTGAGCTGAAGGCTTCATATGAAATGTTTGGTCTCGATTATGTAATTTTCCGCCCGCATAATGTGTACGGCGAACGTCAGAACACCGGAGATAAATACCGCAACGTCATCGGTATTTTTATGAATCAGATTTTGCGTGGCGAGTCACTGACACTCTTTGGCGATGGAGAGCAAAAACGTGCATTCAGCCATATTGCTGATGTTGCGCCGCATATTGCAAGAAGCGCTACGCTTGATTCAGCAAAGAACGAAGTTTTTAATATCGGTGCTGATACCGTGTACACGGTTAATCAATTAGCGACCGAAGTAATGAAGGCGATGGGGAGTACAGCGAAGTTAAATTATCTTCCTGCGCGTAACGAAGTTGTGAATGCTTGGAGCGATCACGAAAAAGCGAAAAAAGTATTTGGCATCCATGATGAAGTGCCATTTGATCAAGGTATTGCAAAGATGGCGCAGTGGGTCAAGCGTACGGGATCACGCAGTACCAAACCGTTTGAAGGTATTGAGATCGAAAAAACCCTTCCGCCAAGTTGGGGAGGCAAATAACATAAAATTACCGGATCTCAGCAAGTGGTTTATTCACTTGCCCTGAGGTGCTGACATGTGGTTTTAAGAACGAGACAAACGCACTAAGGTCTTTCGTATATCCCGGGAAGGTGGCGAGCACTTTATCATCCGGTGAGATGATCACATAATACGGTTGTGCGATCGTATTGAAGCGAGTCTCTTCCATCGTACGATTTGAATCATTCAGCGGTGAGCCATCGTCACAATACAATCTCGCTAATACAAACTCTTTATAGAGATCAACCACTTCCTGTCGTTTGAATATGGTTGACTCCATTGCTCGACAATTTGTGCATTGATAACCGGTAAAATCTACAAACACATTTTTTCCGGTTCGCTTCGCTTCGGCGAGAGCCGTTTCCAATCTTGGATACCAAATTTCGGGACTGATATTTGTATTGCTCGGCAGCGATATTCCGGCTGTCACAGGCGCACCTTCTTGCCCGGTATATCCTGCCGGTGGCAGAAATGCATCAAGTGTCCCGAGCGGCTTCGACCCGAAACCGGTAAATAAATAAATGGCACTCGTTAAAAATACGACAGAAAAAATGGCACGAATCGGTCCGATATGTTCAGATGGTGTGTCGTGGGGCAGATGAAAACGACCGAGCAAATATAACGTCGTGATAATCATTAATGCTGCCCATGCGGCTATCACCAAATCACGAGTAAAGAAACCCCATTTATAGACAAGATCAATATTCGAGAGGAATTTCAGCGAAGCGGCGATCTCGAGAAATCCCATCACGACTTTCACACTATTAAGCCAACCCCCGCTTTTTGGCAATGCCTTCATTGCACTCGGAAAGAGTGCTAACAGAAAGAACGGTAATGCGAAGACGCTGGCGAAGACCGTCATACCGATTAGTGGCACGAACCAATCACCATGAGAAAACGAAACCATTAATGTGCCAACAAACGGAACGGTACAGGTAAAGCTTGTAAGCGAGAACACAAAGCCCATCAAGATCACCGAGAAAATTTTGTTTTCGGTGTTGTGCGCTTTCATGTGGAGTCGGGTCACGACCGATGACGGAATACCTAACTCAAAAAGTCCGAACAAATTAAGAGCGAATGCGATAAAGATTACTGCGATGCCGGCATTGACTATTGGGTTTGAGGCAAATTTATTGATGCCCGAAGGTCCCAGGATTAACGCAAGTAAAAACCCTAACGCGACGAAAGTCCCGATAATACCAACAGCATAGAATACTGCATCTTTGACGGCATGTTTTTTCGAACCTTGATTGCGCTGGGTAAAAAAACTCACCGTGATCGGAATCATAGGGAATACACAGGGCGTAACCAATGCCAGCAATCCAAATCCGATTGCCGCAAGAATAAATTGCCAAATCGAAGTATGCGCAAGTTTCGCTAATTCCTCGGCTGATGCAGCGTTGGTTGGGGAAATGCTGGGTGGTACTGCAGGAGTGTTTTGTGACGAAATCGTTGGTGTGGCGGTCGTTGTAGTTGCAACGGAGATAGTATTTTTCTGTTGTTGTATTGCTGAGGTAGTATCTTCTTTGTCATTACCTTCCTTGATGGTAAGTGTCAATGGCTTGTTGCCGAGGAACGGCATCGGAACTTGAAAAGTGTTTGGTGGTATGCAAACACTCTCGTTACAGGTTTGATAATCTACATACAGAAAGAAAGGAGTTTCGCCGATCTTTGCAGTTTTTTTTACTTTTAAAGTTATGACCGCATCAAAGTCTTTGTAATGTGAAAGCGTTGTTGCTCCAAAACCTGAATCATAGTGTGCAACTACTTTCCCGGACTCAGCGATACTCACAAGTTCGAAGATGTTTTGTAGCGCCGGCGGTATGCCAACGATCATCGGGTAGCCTGCATCGTCTGCGGATTTTGAACTATAGATGTGCCAATCTTTTCCAATTTTGAAATGAACGGTGGCTTTGAAAAGTTTACCCTGAGAAATGTTCGCTCGTTCATCAACTTTTAGCGTCAGGACCGATCCGTCGGAAGCAAATTTATCACGCGGCTTCTCCAACCGTTTTGCATCGGTATGAGAAAATGATAATAGGATGACTACAGCAATCAGTAGCCCGAAAATAAAAGAATTATTCTTTATAGTCATTATCAAAGGCTTACGTCCGCACATAAAAGAAGTTGCGCCACGATTTCTCCTTGGCACTGGAGGGGGCAACATTCGCAATACACACACACAATTATTTTACTTCGTACATCAAGACACCGTCTTTTTTACGACTGCTAATTTTGGCTTTCGAGTTGCCGTCGGCTTTGAGTTCAGCCAGTCGTTCTTCGGCTTCCATACTATTAGAGGTAACAAAACCTTTGCTTGGTTTTGATTTATGAATAGCTTTATGTTGGGGCTTCGCCTGCGGGGTTTGTGCTTCGGGCTCGGGCGCTATATCAGCGGTTGTAGGAGGATTTTCTTTTTTACAACAAGAATCGGGCATCGCTGCCGGTGGCATTGGCTCATGAGGCACTTCGGAGCGCATAATTGGTGGTGGTTGGTTCATTCCGAACTCACCCCCGAACGGTCCGGCGCCGGGTCTATTATGACGCATTAAAAATATCATTAAGACGACCAATGAAAGTATGCCAACCACCCCGAGCAATGCGCCGAGTATTGAAATCGTGTTCCATGAACTGCGGTCCCGAGTAGCAGGTATCATTGTCGGTACCCCTTGCGATACGGTTGGGTTTGGGCGGACTTGTTCGCCATAGAGTAGTTTTTTTACTTCATGTTCAGGTATGCCGAAGCGGTCGCTGAGGCGTTTCGAAGCATCGCCCTGGGGCGTATTACTGTCGGTTGAGTTAAGAAATTTTGACATCGTACTATATTAATCCATTCAGCGCGAATGCCGTTCCCAAACTATCGCACAGAATTTATCGTAAATTTACCTCAAAAATAACCTATTTTTATGACAAAGAAGAAGAAAAAGGCATTTAGCTCCAATTCGACAAATAAAATTAGCTCCCGAAAAGCAGATCATGTCGAGCTCGTTGTCACCGAAGATGTTGAGTATCGTGAGACCCGAACCGGTTTCGACCTGCTCCGTTTCGAGCATAACGCTTTGCCTGAATTGTCGCTCAATGAGGTTGATGCTTCGACGACGTTTCTCGGAAAATCGCTCGATGCACCGATCTTGATCTCCTCAATGACCGGTGGCTATGCCGAAGCCGAAAAGATCAATGCGGCGCTTGCAAGAACAGCAAAACAGTTTTGCCTTGCCATTGGTATCGGCAGTGCCCGTCAAGCACTCGAAAGCAAGCAATATCACAAATCGTTTTCGGTAGTGCGAAAAGAGTATCCCCATGGTTTGATCTTTACTAATATCGGCGGTGCAGAAATCGCGGCATTACACGCAAAGGGGAAGATCGCTTCGATAAAAAAAATAATTGATCTCGTCAAAGCAGACGGAATAATTGTCCATCTCAATCCCCTGCAAGAATTGATGCAGCCCGAGGGTTCGCGGGATTTTCGGGGTATCCTTCCGGCGATTGATGCGCTGTGTCATCACTTTAGGATTCCCGTGATTGTCAAAGAAGTGGGAGCCGGAATTTCTCGTGCTACGGCAGAACGGCTGATTAATATCGGCGTACGGGTGATTGATGTTGCCGGCGCTGGCGGAACGAGTTGGTCGGGCGTGGAGATATTACGGCAGAAGAAAAATCAACGCGTTGCGCTTGATCCGTTTTGGGATTGGGGTATTCCCACTGTCGAGGCACTCCGGGCGGTGAAAGAATTAAAACAGACAATGACTTTTGGCTTAATCGCCAGTGGTGGTATTCGTTCAGGTGTCGATATCGCGAAGTCAATCACCCTTGGGGCTGATCTTGTCGGGATTGCCCAACCATTAATGAAGGCTTTTTATGAAGGTGGGGAAGAAATGCTCGTAGATTATGTTGCTACGGTTATTAAGCAGTTAAAAACAACAATGTTATTGACCGGATCGAAGACTATCGGCGATCTGTCGGGACAAACACTCTTTCAAATTCCATAATTTTGGCGCACGACCAGAAACATCTATTTTCCGAGCAGATATTATTTGCTCAAGACGAGATTAATTCGTATTTGCACTCGCTTGTGCCTGCGGAGCCAAGATCGCTCTATGATCCTGTTCGTTATATTATTGATGCCGGCGGCAAGCGTCTTCGACCTGCGCTGACCTATCTTTGTACTCTTCAGCAGCAAGATTGCAAGTGGCGTCAAGCCGCCGCGGCAGTCGAGATGTTACATACGTTTACATTAGTCCACGACGATATTATGGATAATGCCGCGACTCGGCGCGGCCTGAAGACATTACACGAACTCTATGATCTCAATACCGCCATTCTCGCTGGGGATGTGCTAATCGCGCTTGCCGAAACATCACTGGCTTCAGGAAAATATCCTCAGGCATCGGAAATGATGTTAGAGTTTGCTCATAGCTTCAGATATGTCTGCGAAGGGCAAGCACTTGATAAAGAGTTTGAGAAAAATAATTCTGTCTCAATAGAAGATTATTTTCGAATGATTGATCTCAAGAGCGCAAAGATGATCGAGCTTGCCGCAGTCTTGGGTGCTTATGCTTCGGGCATCACCGACGTAGAACCGTTTCGCTTGTTCGCACATCATTTGGGATTGGCATTTCAACTCCGCGACGACTTGCTTGATCTTACTTCGCAAAATCCGTCGTTCGGCAAGTCCATTGGTGGTGATATTGTTGAAGGCAAACGAACGTTCCTATTTTTGCGGGCGTATGAATCAATCACCCACGTCTCCGAAGAAGAGCAACAACTACTCACGCGAATCCTACATCAGCAAGCAAAGTGGGATGATGTAGGATTTGCGAGAATAGTTTTTACGAAGCTTGGAGTGATCGACGAAAGTAAGAAAATGATAGCAGACCATACAAATATTGCACAAGCCGCACTAAAAAAAATTGAACATCCTGCCGTGCAAACGGCGTTACAACACTTTAGCGAATATCTTTTACACAGAGAACATTAAGACGTGATCACACGAAACGTAACCATCCTGAACCGCGCCGGGCTGCATACGCGCCCTGCGGCGGCGATCGTAAAATTGGCGAGTGAATTTCAATCCGATTTTTTTATTAACAAAGACGGATTTCAGATCAACGGTAAGTCGATCATTGGCGTAATGACTCTTGCCGCCGCACAAGGTTCGGAGCTTGAACTGAGTTTTGAAGGACCTGACGAAGAACAAATGTCCGATGTCCTCGTAGCCTACTTCGCTAAAGGCTTTGACGAGATGTAATACTTTCGTAAGATTGAATGCGCTATCAAGAACTCAGAACTCCGCGAC